>CAYZDQ010000143.1:0-6063 GCA_964476955.1 uncultured Anaerolineaceae bacterium | reverse complement strand
CGCGAGCCGGCCCACCGACTCCATCTTCTGGGCCTGGCGCAGCTGCGACTCGAGCCTCGAGCGCTCCGCCTCCGCGCGCTCTCGCTCGCCGATGTCCCTGATGATCGACAGGATGCCTCGTCCGTCGGGCAGCGACCTGGCGCTGGTCTCGACGCTGATGAGCGTGCCGTCCTTGCGCTTGAGGTGGCGCCTGAGGAGCACGACCTTGCCCGCTCGCAGTTCCTCGATCGGGAACGGCACGGTGGCGAGGTCCACGGGCGTCACCAGGTCCTCGATCGTCAGCCCGACGATCTCCCCGGGCTCGTAGCCGAGCATGGCGCAGGCGGCCTTGTTGGCTTCGATCACGCTGCTGTCCATGGTGAGGACGAGGATCCCGTCGGCGGCCTGCTCCACCAGCATCCGATAGCGCTGCTCGCTAACTCTTAGCTCCGTATTCGACGCGGCAAGCCACTCGGAAGTCTCGCGGAGGCGGCCGACCAGCGCACCTAACCCCCCGATCATCGCGACGAACGCATTACCCAGAGCGTCGTCCTGAGACTTCGGGGTCACCTCTACGTCGAGGTCGCCGTCGGCAATCTGCTTCGCCGTGGCCGTCATGTCCTTGAGATAGACAATCATCTTGGAGAAGGAGTTTCCCAACGCGTCCCTCTCCGACTTGGGCTCGACACCGATCGAGAGGTCCCCTTGTGCGATGGACTCCGCCGCACGAGACATGCCGTTGAGATAGAGCATCATGCGCTGACAAGCGGTCGCGATATCGCCCAGTTCGTCCTCGCGCTCGCTCACGATGTGCTGCTTCAGGTCGCCGTGAGAGACCCCATCTGCGACGGCGACCATCTCCCTGGCGCGGCCAGTGATGTCAGACGTGATGACGTAGGCGATCACCGTTGCGAGGACGACGGCGATCGAGACGATCAACAGCGTGAAGATGGTCGCCTGACTGATGGTGGCGTTCGCGCTATCGAGTGCCTCGTCCGATGCCGTGCTTGTCACCATTGCGAAGTCACCGATGGCCACGAACGCTGCTCGGAATGCCTCACCGCCGATGCCGTACAGCGCAGCCTCGTGGGCCCCCGCGATGTCACCTGCGTCGGTCATGGCGATAGGACCGGCGTCACGGGCTGCGAACCAGGCCACGACCTGCTGGCGAACGGTCTCCAACGCCTGGACTTGCGTCTCGTCGATCCCCGGTATGGCCCGAAGCGACTCGATATCGTCGGAGATCGCTTGCTCCAACTCGTCCATGGTGGCCCGGAGCGCTGTATGTTCGAGGACCGGAGCCACGATGTATGAGACGATCGCCTCGCGCATCAGCAGCATGTCGCGACGCAGGACCCCGGTGGCCCGTTCGGCCACCAGGTTGGTGTCGTGAAGTTGGGTCGCCTTCGAGCCGACCGAGGAGACCTGCAGGATGGACAGCGCCCCGACGAGAACGAGGCCGAGCACGATGAGGCTGAATCCCCCGAACAGCTTCGTGCGAAGGCTGACCCCGAGTAGCTTCGTGAGAGAACTAGCTCGCATGCCAAACCTCCAGGGTCGACTCAGTCCTCAAGGCTCACGCTGACACCCTTCAGGCGGTCCCCGGACCGTCCTCGTCTGCCGTCCCGGCGAGGCCGTTCGAGCGCCACAGTCGGACCGCCAGGACGACGAGCGCAACGAGGATGCTGGTGCCCATGATAGGGCTGAAGATGCGCTTGAGGGTGGCCTCATCGAGCGCCAGGCCGATGACGAAGCCGACCATCCCTACGTTGATGCCCCAGAAGGCGATCTCATCCGCCCAGCGCGAGCCGAAGCTCGCCGCCACCGTCCTCGCGGCCAGCAGCCCGATGACCAGGTTCGTCATGACCCCGATGAAGATGGCGTGGTCGAGCGAGAAGATGAGCCACGACGGGATGGCTGCGAGATCGGGCATCTCGCCCGGCGGGCCGTACGACCCGGTGACGAGCGCGACGATGAGGTAGAGCAGGATGGCGATGTCGATGGGGATGAAGACCGCCGCGAGCGCGACGTGTCGGCGCCCGTCGACGTCCAGCCAGCGGACCCTGAGCACGGGCCGCCACACCCGAGCGATGAAGATGACCACGGCGATCAGCTCCGCCAGCAGGTAGGGTCCCGAGACCACGTCGATGGACAGGCCCACGAGGAGCCCGAGCGACAGGAACAGGCCCCCCGCAAACAGTAAGCCGACCTGCGCGAGGCCGAGGCGCGAAGCCGGCCGATCGCCGAGGAGGCGCCACTCCACGACACCCATCGCCACGATGACGAGGTAGCTGATGGCCATCGCCGTGACGTGGGCTTCGATGGTGTCGCCGAGGAGCAGCCGCTGGCCGCTGGCTAGTTGGAGCTGCCACACCACACCGACGCTCCCGCCGACGATGAGCGTGACGAGGCCGGCGATGAACGACCAGCGTGGCACCGTCCAGGTGCTGCTGCGCCCCGCCATCAAGCACCACGCCAGCATCGCGACCATGGTGCCCAGGACCGCCGATCCGGCTGCCACGCTCAACCAGGCGACCTGGATGTAGAACGCTGCCACGAGCGCCGGGATGCTGATGCCGGCGGCCCAAGCGAGCAGCCGCACGCTCCGGCCCCGGTCGGGAGCGGATGCACCGAACAGCCAGAAGGCGGTGGCGAACACCGACAGGGTGATCCATCCCAGCGTCCCGGCGTGGACATGGGTGAGCAACGTCCGCCGATCGAGGTCGACCAGGTCCAGTCCATTGAGGATGCCGGCTCGACGAGCTACCGTGGCAACGACCTCGTGGCCAAGACGGCGGGGTTCGGGGCCGTCTAGGGATCGGGCGCCTCGCCACTCGCCATCCTCGCTCCGCGCCACAAGGCCATCACCGCAGCCACCGCCGCCAGTCCCATGCCCAGCCAGAACAACGGCCACGCGGACCAAGGAGACGCATCCCCAGCGAGGACGCGGTCGGCGTCGACGAGGAAGCTCAGGATGACCAGGCCACCGCCCACGAGCGCCGCGATCAGCCGGAGCGGGCCGACGGGGACGGGACGCCCAGCCCGAAGCCGACGAGCAGCGCCCAGCCCGAAGCCGACGAGCGCGACGCTCACGGCCATCGGTGCCCAGACCGGTCCGACCCACGGCATGGGCACGAGGAAG
This sequence comes from uncultured Anaerolineaceae bacterium, assembly GCA_964476955.1. GTDB lineage: Bacteria > Chloroflexota > Limnocylindria > Limnocylindrales > CSP1-4 > JAFMJV01. The sequence continues at coordinate 2,942 of CAYZDQ010000143.1, read as the reverse complement.
AGGATGTCCCAAGCGTCAAGCGCGGGCGGCCACTCGATGGTCAGCGAGAGCCCCAGGTAGTAGACGATGTCCCAGGTCCCGAAGACGACGGCCGCCCAGGCGAGGCGCTCCAGCCAGCTGCGGCCGGCGAGCCAGCCGACGACGACGATCATCAGGAGTGTGGCCAGCTCGCGCGCGACCTCGATGCCGGCGAACGTCTCGAACTCCCCTGGATCGACGATCGGCACCACGTCGAAGGGACCCAGGTCGAGAGCGGCTCGCAGATAGACGACGACGGCTGCCTCGAGGTAGCCCATGGCGATACCGAAGACGAGGGCCGCGATGGCCGTCGTGAGAAACGAGCCGGGCCACCGGCTACTCATCCGCGCTGCTCGGTGCGGACGTGGCCGGACCGTCGATCGCTGGCCGATCCGTGGGCCGCAGAGGGTTGGCCGCAGAGGTCGCGGTCGCTGGATGGGACACCAGGGAAGACGTCGCGGGAAGGTTCGGCCGGTGCCATCGTGCGCATGACGCTAGGGTCTCATCGTAGCGGCCTGTGAGCGACTACGGCCCAGAGCGGGTCGGTCCCGGGTAGGCAACGCGGATGCTCTACGGGCCAACGGCCCACGGCAACGACCTCGTCCGGCAGCCCGGTGGCCCAAGGGCAGTGCCCAGACCGGGCGACAGAAGGCGTCCCCGTTGCTCAGTGGGGGGCGTCGCCTTCTGGCAGCCCCGGCGAGAGTGGCGTGCTGACGAGCGTGGGGGTGCCACTGACCGGGTCCTCGTCGGTCGCTCACCCGGAAGCGTCGAGGCGCACAAGACCCACCGCTCTCGCGGCGGACCGGGCCCGTTCGCTCTCGGCCTGAGAGACGGGTCGGTCCAACGGCGGCACCTCGTCGGCGCGGTAGCTGGGACGGTACTGGTCCATCAGGTTCAGGTAGGTGCGAGAGGAGATCTCGTCCGCGATGAAGGCCAGCACCGACTCGGTATCAGCAGCACCCTCAGGGAGCACCAGGTGGCGGACGAGCAGCCCCCGTCGCGCGATGCCGTCCTGGTCGAGCACCAGATCGCCGGCCTGGCGATGCATCTCCCGGACCGCCGCCCGGTTGACGCGCACGTAGTCGCGGACGTGTGAGAAGCGACGTGCCTTCACGCTGTCGCCGTACTTCATGTCCGGCATGTAGATGTCGATGACGCCGTCGAGGAGCGCGAGGGCTTCGGGGCTGTCATAGCCACCGGTGTTGTAGACGAGCGGCAGGCGGAGGCCGGCCTCGGCAGCGATGGTCACGGCCTCCAAGACCTGGGCCACGACGTGGCTTGGCGTCACGAGGTTGATGTTGTGACAGCCGGCCGTCTCGAGCTCGAGCATCATCACGGCGAGTTCCTTGGCGCTGACCTCCTCGCCGGCCCCGCGCTGGCTGATCTCCCAGTTCTGGCAGTACTCACAGCGCAGGCTGCACCAGGAGAAGAAGATCGTCCCCGAACCACGCCACCCGGACAAGGGCGCCTCCTCACCGTGGTGCGGCCCATAGGAGGCCACTCTCGCGAAGCGCCCCGTCCGGCACACGGCCCCCGTGGTCGACGAGAGTCGGTCGGTGCGGCAATAGCGAGCACACAGATCGCAGGCTTCCAGACGCTCGAACGCCTGACGCGCCCGCTCCACGAGCAGCCCGCGACGATGCAGGGAAAGGTACGCGGGCTCGAACGCGGTAGAGCTCGCGGGCACCTCGAGGTCGGACTGGCGTTCACCCATATCGACTCCACTCGCTGGTGGACCGGTCGCGGTTCGCCCGACTCGGCGAGCTTGTCGTCGACCTGTGGCCCTGTCGGCGACCGCAACTATGGTGGTCCCAGATCCCGACGATGGGAAGAGCCGCTTGTCGGGAGACCGTGTGTCGGTCGGCCACCGGGCGATGGACGCGACCAACGGCCCTTGGCGTGGCGGTCCATGTCCGACAGGCTGGGCGTCAGCATGGCCAGATTGATCATCCTCGCGATCGCAGGCGTGCTCGCTGCCCTTGCTGTGATGCCCATCGTCGCGCGCACCCCGAGCCCGCTGCCGACGCGATCCGAGCCACTCATCGGGGAACTGCTGCCGCTGCCACCGCCTCAGGTCGCAAGCGGGACCTCGCTCGAGGAGACGCTCGCCAAACGTCGCTCGGTCCGCACGTTCTCGGCCGAACCCTTGACGAAGGGTGAGGTCGGCCAATTACTGTGGGCGGCCCAAGGTGTCTCCGGTGAGGGAGGGCGACGCACGGCGCCATCGGCCGGTGCGCTCTATCCGCTCGAGGTCTACGCGGTCACCCCCGATGGCCACTGGCTCTACCTGCCTGAGGATCACGCCCTCGAGCGGCTCGGCACCTCCGACCTGCGCGACCAACTCCAAAGGGCGGCGCTCGACCAGGATGCCGTCAGCGCGGCGCCACTCGTGGTGGTCATCACCGGGGTGGTCGAGCGGACCGCGACCAAGTACGGCCCCGAACGCGCCGTGCGCTATGTGCACCTAGAGGCCGGTCATGCTGCTCATGGCCTCCTCCTCCAGGCGGTCGCACTCGATCTGGCCGCCGTGCCCATCGGGGCCTTCGTCGACTCCGACGTCGCCCGACTCCTCGGCCTGCCGCCCAACGAGGCACCGCTCTACTTGCTGGCGGTGGGCCGCGCGGGCTGATCAGGGATCAGGTACGACCCGCTCGAGAGAGAGCTTGGTGGGCAGAGCGGACCGCCTTCCAAGCGGCCGATCGCAGGTCTGGATCCTGCCGGGCCTCTACGCCGCCCCGCTTGGGAAACCATGATGTCGTCACGAACCAGCAGCTGCTCGCATGAAGCGTTGACGTGGACCCAAACGACGCGTCCCTAGCCACGAACGTACGGCCGGGAGCTGATAGCGGCTTGCCACCGACTGACCATCGCTGGAAGTGGACCCTTGACCACGCTCAGGAAGCCGATGCGCGTGGCGGCCTTGG
>CAYZDQ010000142.1:0-6080 GCA_964476955.1 uncultured Anaerolineaceae bacterium | reverse complement strand
GCCATCTTGATGCGTGCGGAGATGACGGTGGCAGCGAGCACACCGACGCCGATGACCAGCACGCCCGCGATCTCGATGATCGTGGCGATGACCTCGGCCAGGTGCCAGTCGTTGAACTCCATCCCCGCCCACGGTAGCGCGCTCAGGTAGCCTGCTGCACCTCTACCTCGCGCTCGCGCAGTGCCGCCACGGCCTCGGCGTCGGCCGTGCCGTCGGTGATGACGAGATCCACGCCCTCGCTCGGGGCCACGTGGACGAGGCTGACCTCACCCACCCGTGTGCCGTCGGCGACCACCACCCGGCGCCGCCCGGCGTCCAGCATCAGGCGCTGTACCTCGGCCTCGGCCGCAGCCGCCGCGGTCAGGCCGGCAGTAGCTTCCATGCCTTCGGCGCCCACGATGGTGACGTGCGCATGCAGCTCGGACAGCAGCGCGGTACCCATCGGGTTCACCAGTGAGTGCTGCTGCCGGCGAAGCGTGCCGCCGCTGACGATGACGGTGAAGCGGGGGAGGGCTCGCTCGAGCTCTGCCGCCACGCGCATGCCGTTGGTGATGACGGTGAGCTCGGCCAAGTCATCTCGAGCCGCCAGCGCCCGGGCCACCGCTGCCACCGTCGAGCCGCTGCCGAACATGACCGTTTGCCCGCTCTCCACCAGCCCGGCCGCCGCCCGGCCGATGGCCGCCTTCTCAGCGGCGTGCTCATCGGCGTCCTGTTCGAAGCTGGGCTCCAGCGTGCCCGCCGCTCGATGGACCGCGCCGCCACGAACGCGCGTGATGTCCCCGCTCTGCGCGAGCGCATCGAGGTCGCTGCGGATGGTCACCTCGGAGACGTCGAACGCGGCCGCCAGCTCGGTCACCGAGGTGTATCGCGACCGCCGCACAGCATCGGCAACCTGCTCGCGTCGCACCGCCGTCGGCAGCGCCTTCTCTCCGCCGTTCCCGTTGCCCATCGGTCGGCTCAGGCCAGCCCGCCGCCGTCGACCACGAGGGTCGAGCCGTAGACCCAGGCCGAGTCGTCGGAGGCGAAATAGCGCACTGCCCTTGCGATGTCGTCGCCTGTGCCCAGGCGCTTGATCGGCCGCTCGGCGGATACCGCGAGGAAGGCTGCTTCGTCCAGACCCAGCTGGCGTGCCTCCGAGCGCAGCATGGGTGTATCGGTATCGCCGGGGCAGATGCAGTTGACGCGGATGTCCTGCGGGCCGTGGTCGATGGCCATGGCCCGCGTCAGGTTCACCACGGCACCCTTCGAAGCGCAGTAGCTCGCCGCATCAGGACCACCCTTGAGGCCCCAACCGGAGCTGATGCTGATGATGCTGCCGCCACCACCAGCAGCCATCACCGGCACGGCGTGCTTGCCGGTGAGGAAGACCGAGCCGATGTTCACGGCCATGACTCGCTCCCACTCTTCCTCGGTCATCTCGACTACCGACGCACGGCGGATGATGCCGGCGCAGTTGACCACGACGTCCAGGCCACCGAAGCTCTCGACCGCCACGTCGACGGCCCGCTTGACATCAGTCGTGGAGGCCACGTCGCAGCCGACCGCGATCGCCTCCGCGCCGCCGTCCCCGATGAACTGGGCCACGGCCTCGGCACCGACAAGCTGATGGCCTGGCATCGCTGGCTGGGCATCGGCACCATCACGCTCATCGTCTCCCACATCATCCTCACCACCACCGGCTGGGCCATGTCCTCCGGCTCCAGCGTGATCGGCGAGTTCCTGGCGCTCAACGAGATCTGGGACATCCTCATCGCCACCGTGGGTACGGTCCTGCTGGTCCTGGTCGCGGTCACCTCGATCCGGGCGATCCGCCGCCGGCTCTCGTATGAGACCTGGTATGGCCTGCACCTTTACGCCTACATCGGCATCGCACTGTCGTTCCTGCACCAGGTCACGATGGGTGCGGACTTCATCGTGAGATGCCGTCGCCATGGCTCGAGGGTCTGCGCTGGGTGGATGCGCTGCCCGGCTACGCCGCTGCCGGCATCACTCACGATGCCCGGCTGATCACGACCCGGGGACTGGACCGCTTCCGCGCCTGACCGTCGTCCGTGAGGGGATCGAGACCTTGGCTAGCTCGTCACCTCGGACTCGCCGGTGACGAGGTCCACGGTCAGCTCCACGGACGAATCGTCGACGAACCAGGTCATGCGCATCAGCCCCTGGCCTTCGTCGGTCACCTCCAGCTCGCCATCGAAGGCCGGATGCTCTTTGCGCAACCGGACGAGCTCGAGGATCCGCCGCACCACCGGGCGCTCGAGGGCGGCAGTGATCTCGTCGACGGTGTAGTCATGCCGATTGATGGCGCGGCCTTCGCCGGCTCGTTCGACCGCCTCGAGGTCGTTCTCCCCCGCCAGCAGCCCGACATAGTAGAGCTGTGGCACGCCGCGCGCGAAGAGCTGGATGGCACGGGCAGCGAGGTAGCGATCGTCGTCGGCGTCGAGGGCGGAGTAGTAGGTGCAGTTGAGCTGATGCACGTTCGGCCCGTCATCCGAGTGGCCCAGGATGCGGTTTATGTTGCCGCTCCTGGCCACGACCCCATCCGCCAGCGTCGACATCTCGGCGTGCGACAGGATGCCTTCGAGGTCCGGCCGCACCGGGATGCCGTCGTGGCAGTCGAGCGTGGTGAACTGGCGCTCCGGTGAGTGTGCCAAGTGGTCGGCCAGGCGGCTCGCGTCGCCGCTCCCGAAGGCGTGGAGCAGCAGGCCCGGGAGTACGAAGTCGTACGTCCAATAGCCGCGCGCGCTCAGCTTCTCGTGGGTGGTCTGGACGTCGTGGATCTCCGGCAGGACTACCAGGTCGTACTCGGCCGCAGCGTCGATCAGCCAGTCGAGCACCTCGTAGATCTCCGGCTCCACCATGAAGCAGCTGGTGCCGGGCTTCTTGACCACGTAGCCCACCGCGTCGAGCCGCACGATCGCTACCCCGTGCTCGGCGAACCATTCGAACCAGCCACGGATGAGCTCGCGCGTGGTCTCGGAGGTGAGGTCGAGGTCGATCTGCTCCACGCGTCCGCCGAAGCCGAAGGTGGTCCAGATGGTCTCGGTCGCGCCGGTCTCCTCGATGGCGAAGGTCGAGAACGGGTCACTCGGTTTGCGCAGGAAGATGCGCGCGACGTCTTCGGCCGGAGGGTCGCCACCAGGCCAGATCTTGTCGAGCGTGATGAACAGGTCCGCGTACTCCGAGGCCCGGCCCCGCTGCAGGAAGTCGGTGAACTCAGCCGACCGGCGGGAGACATGGTTGACCATGAGGTCCAGCAGCACGTCGTGATCCCGGCCCAGGTCCGCGATGTCATCCCACTCGCCCAAGCGTGGCTCGATGCGTCGATAGTCGATGGGTGCGAAGCCGCGATCGCCCGAGGAGGGGAACGGCGGCAGGATGTGCACGCCCGCGAAGTGTCCGGCCAGCGGCCCCCGCAGCAGGCGCGTGATGTCCCCGATCGTGCCGCCGAGCGAGTCGGGGTAGGTCAGCAGCTGTGGCCCTCGGCGCATCGCCCCCGTGCCCCTAGCGATCCGCGGGCGAGCCGAGCGAGTCCACGGCCTGCGACCAGTCGGCCGGCAGCTCCACGCCCGGACGCGACATCAGCCGCAGGAAGAGGTCGGAGGCCTCGGCTTCGATCCGTGTCGTGGGCTCGCCATCGCCGTAGCGCCAGCTCCGCCCCAGGTCCGTGGCCGTCAGCTCGACCGTTTGCACATCACCGAGTCGGGGCAGGTACATCTCGCCGAACTCATCGAGGCCATGGCCGGACACGCGCGTCAACAGCTCCACCGGCTCGCCTACCGCGCTGTGGGCATCCCAGCGATGGACGCCGGTCTCGACGACCATGCGCCGGATCCAGAACGCCAGCGAGGGATCATCGACGAACGTCCACACGAGTGCGGTTGGGTCGGCCATGGCCAGGCCCTCGAGCATGCGCGCCAGCTGCTCCGCGGCCCAGTCGAACGGGTCCTGATCACTCGGCAGCTCGGGCCCCGCGATGCGCGTCGTGGGCAGCGTCTCGCAGATCGCACCAGTGCGGCCGTGGACCTCAGCCACGTGGACCACCAGGTCGCGCATCGTCCACGTGGGGTACTGCGGCACGATCCGCTCCGGCGTCTGTCGGCCGAGCTCGATGACCCGCCAACCCTCGTACTCGATGGTGGCTAGGTCCTTGTCCTTGCTCATCGGTCGAGTCTAGGGCCAGCGGTCGTGGGGGTGGTCGAGCACGACAGCCTCGGCTTCGAGGAAGACCGTGTTCATGGCAGCGGTCTCGAGGTACGTCATGAGCACCCGCTCGACCGGGACATCACGGCAGGTCAGCACCCGCACCGTGGCCCCACTGCCGTCCTGGTAGTGGCTGCGGGCGACCGCTTCGGCGAAGGAGGTCGAGACGAAGGAGCGCCCGTCGCGGTGCTGCAGTCGCGCGGGTGAGGAGAGGCCCCGCCAGAGGGTCACCCGGGTGAGGCCCAGCCGGCCGAAGAGCGCACGCACGAAGGCCAGCCGGGTGACGATGTGCTGCGCCCGCCGCTCGCGTGTCCAGTCGCCGCTGAACGTGGCCGGATCTCGCACGACCGGACCGGCGTAGTCGGCCAGGCCGAGCTCGGCGAGCACGATGCGATGGCCCAGGACGACCTCTCCCGAACCGGGGTTGCTGACGAAGGTCCGGGCGAACACCTCCTCCAGGTCCTCCAGTCCGTGATCGCGCAGGTATGCCTCCAGGTCGGTCGCGAGTGACGGATCGCCGCGCCGTGTCGAGGGCTCAGGCAGGTCGTGCGCCTGAGCCAGGAAACGCGAGTGCTCGGCCAGCCAGGTCATCGCTTCGGCCTGCAGCTCCTTGATGCGAACCGCCGACCGTGTCGCTGCGTCGCGCTCCGCCACGATGGTCTGCTGCCGCACGAGGCGGCGGAGGGCTGCCTCCATCTGGGTGGCCGCTTCGTCGGTGGCACCTGGCCCATCGAGCTCGAACTGGTAGTGGCCGACGTGCTCGAGCGGCACCTGCCAGATCGCACCAGCATCCTCGAAGCCCTCGATACGGATGCGCACGAAGCCGATCTCCGGCTGGACCTCCAGCACCGAGATCGGCGTCCGTCGTGGGTCGAGCATCCGGCCCCGCGCCTGTGGCGCTAGGTGCCGCAAGGTGCCGGGTTCGAACTCGCTGTCGGGCCGTGCGTTCGGGTCCGAAGCGTAGATGGCCATGGCTATCCCGATCAGCCCGGGTGCCAGGAGACGATCCGGTCCGGCTTGATCTCGAGAGCGCAGTAGCCGTCTTCGGGGAGTGCGGCCGAGTAGTCGCGGGCGACATCCGCGCCGTACCGGTCCCAGGCCCACAGTGCCTTCGCCCGCAGCTCATCCGTCGGCAGCTCGTGGATGGCGGCCTGCCCATAGACCAGTGCGATCTCGGTCGGGCGATCCCCGACCTGCTCGACCAGCAGCATCAGGCTCACGCGCGGATCGCGACGGAGGTTCTTCGTCTTGCGTTGCTCGGTGCCGGTGATGACCCAGAAGGCCTCGCCGTCGTAGCCGTACCAGACGGGAACCGAGTGGATAGTGCCGTTGGGGTTCGTGGTGCTGAAGGTGATGGTCTGGGCGGTGTCGAGGCAGTGCTGCAGTGCTTCGGGCTTGAGTGGATCCATGCGCCCATCGTACGTCCGGCCGAGAGTGGCGCTCTGTTACCGTTCCCCGCCATGAGCGAGGTCAAGCGCTTCATGGCCACGATGTCCGGGCGGGATCCATCGGAGACGCATCGAGCGGCCACACCACTCGAGCTGTTCTTCGACCTGGTCATCGTCGTGGCCGTGGCGGTCGCAGCCGCGTCGCTGCACCACGGTATCGCCGAGGATCACATCTGGGAGTCGGTCCTCGGCTACGTCATGACCTTCGCCGCCATCTGGTGGGCCTGGATGAGCTTCACCTGGTTCGCCACCAGTTATGACACCGACGACGTGCCTTATCGCATCGCGGTCTTCGTGCAGATGGCCGGCGCGGTCATCATCGCGGCCGGCATCGGCCGTGCCTTCGACGACGGCGATTGGTCGCTGGTGCTGCTGGGCTACGTGGTCATGCGCGTGGCCCTCGTATCGCTGTGGCTGCGTGCCGCCTAC
>CAYZDQ010000141.1:0-6146 GCA_964476955.1 uncultured Anaerolineaceae bacterium | reverse complement strand
CCGATGTCGCGGAGGGACAGGTCGTTGGGTACGTCGTGCCGGCTGAAGGCCAGGATGTCGGCTCGCTCGAGGAACGGTGATGGTCCGGGCAACCTGGGCGTAACGCGCTCTCCCGGCGCGAGGTTGCGCAGGATGCCCTGCCAGCCGAAGGCCACGCAGGCCTGAGCCGAGGGCACGTCCACCCAGTCGTCGGGGATCTCCCAGGCGATGGGCGCGAAGACGAAGGCCGCGGCCGTCTCCCACCCCGGTGGCAGCGCCTCGACGGGGACCGGATCGCTCAGCGAGCCACAGGTCTGGATGCGACCTGCCAGCGTCTCGACGTTGGTGAAGATCGGGCCATCGACCAATCGGACCCCGATGATCTCCGCTCCGGCGCCGCGGATGAGATCGAGCTCACGGGCTGTGGCCGCCTCCGTGTCGAGGCCGAGCACCACGCCGGTGCGCAACCCCAGCCGGGCCAGGGCCAGCGCCCCGAAGGTGACGCCGCCGCCGAGCCTCCAGCCGCGTGGATCGCCATCGGTCAGGTCGCGCGTGGCCGAGCCGACCACGACGACATCAGGTGCCCCCATGAACCCTCTCTAGCTGCTGCTTGACCGGTCCCGGGACCGGGCGCGTGGGAGAGAAGCCTATACTTGGCCTCGTGACTTCGCGTGACGGGGATGCACCCCTCTACTACTTCTATGAGCTCCACGAGAGCGATACCGACCTGTTCGCCGACGTGCTGCTGGCGCACCCGACCGAATACGACGAGGCCGAGTTCCTCGAGCTCGTGCTCGAAGCCCGCAAGAAGGTCATCGACGAGTTCGAGGCTGACTCGCTCATCGAGGCCATCGCGGCCGACCTCTCCGAGCAGGCGGGCTTCCTCATCATCGACGACACCCAGCTGCGGGTGGCGGTCAACGTCTCGGCTGACGACGAGGGCACGTTCGTGTCCGACGTCGATGAGACCGGTGGCGCCCGTGGCCAAGATGAGTTCCGCACGCTGCTCGTGGATGTCGAACCTGACGATGCCGCATGGGGCCTGCCCGATGGCACGCGCGTGAAGGACGACCGCCTGGGCGACGACTAGGCGGACACGTCGTGGCGCCGAGTGCGCTCAGACGTTGAAGAGCACCTCGATGACGTCCCCGTCCTGCACCTCGTAGGTCTTGCCTTCGGAGCGCAGCACCCCCTGCTTCCTGGCTTCAGCCATCGAGCCGAGATCGAGCAGCTCCTCCCAGCCGATGACTTCGGCCCGGATGAAACCGCGGGCCAGGTCGCTGTGGATGGTGCCGGCCGCGTCCACAGCCGTGGCGCCGCGGGCCACGGTCCAGGCGCGCGTCTCATCCTCGCCTGCGGTGAAGAAGCTGATGAGGCCGAGCAGGTGGTAGCTGGCGCGGATGACCCGCACCATGCTGGAGCCCTCCAGCCCGAGATCATCACGGAAGATCTGCGCCTCCTCGTCGTCGAGCTGGCCGATCTCCATCTCGATCTGAGCCGACATCTGGGCCACTTCGGTTTGGGTGTGGCTGATCCCATCCTCGATCTCGGTGACCAGCGCGTCAGCGCGTGAGAGATCGCCCTCACCGACGTTGAGCAGCACCAGCACCGGCTTCTCGGTCAGGAACCGGAAGCCGCGGATGCGATGCGAGTCATCCTCATCGAGGCCGACGTCGCGGATGGGTGTGCCATCGGTCAGCGCCGGCAGGATCTTCTCGAGCACGATCTGCTCGCGCTCGTTCGCCTCCTTCTCCGCGGCGGTGCCGCTTCGTCCCGAGTTCTTCAGCTTCTCCAGGCGCTTCTCCACCACGCCCAGATCGGCCAGCGTGAACTCGAGCTCGAGCTGCTCGATATCGCGGGCGGCATCGATCGACAGCAGCGGGTGTGGCACCGCATCGTTCTCGAAGAGTCGCACGACGTGCAGCAGCGCGTCGGCGTTTCGCAGCCGCGCGAGCTGATCGGCCGGGATGTCCGCGTGCGCTTCGCCCTCGGTCGCGGGCGCGGGCGCCGGCAGGTCCACGTAGGTGACGTCGGCCGGGACCTCTTTCTTCGGTTTGAACAGCTCGGTCAGCCGGGTGAGGCGTTCGTCGGGCACCTTGACCACGCCCGTGTTGACGGTGAGCCCACCGACACCGCCGGTCTCGGCGTCCCCCTTGGTGAGCGAGTTGAAGACGGTGGTCTTGCCCGAGCGGGCGAGCCCCACGATGGCGATCTGCATGCCTTAGTACCCTGCCTCCGGGTCCACCAGATTGAGCATCTCGCGGCCGTCCCGGTAGCGCGCGAGGTTGTCGCAGAAGAGCTCGATGGAGCGGTCGAGCACGCGGCCGCTGGACCAGGAGGTGTGCGGCGTGAGGATGAGCCCCGGCGCATCCCACAGCGGCGAGCTGGGCGGCAGCGGCTCTTCCCAGATGGTATCGAGGATGGCGCCCTCGAGCGGCCCGTTGCGCAGGGCTCGTAGCAGGGCGCGCTGGTCGACCAGTCGACCACGGGCGACGTTGATGAGCCATGAGCCCGGTTTCATCAGGCCCAGCCGGGGGCCGTTCATGAGCTTGTCGGTCTCGGGCGTGAGCGGGACGGCCAGCACCACGAAGTCGGATTCGGCCAGCAGCTCCGGCAGCTCGTCGTGACTCATGATCCGGTCCATGCCCTCGGGCATGGGCTCGGTGAAGTCCTTGCGCAGGTCCGGTTCCTTGCGTGTGCCGATGACGCGGGCGCCAAAGGAGAGCGCCAGCCGGGCCACGTTGCGCCCGATGGAGCCGAGGCCCACGACACCGACCGTGACCTGGCGCATCTCGCGCGCCGGGAGCGGCTGCCACGTGCGCTCGCGCTGCAGCTCACCGAGCTCGGGCAGCCGGCGCAGGACCGAGAGGATCATCATGATCGTGTACTCGGCGATGGGCTCGCTGAACACGCCACGGGCGTTGGTGATGGTCAGACCCCGCGCGGCGGCCTCAGGCGTGAGCACGCGCTCCACCCCGGCCGTGGCCGAGTGCACCCAGCCCAGGTTCGGACAGCGCGCCAGCAAGCGGTCGAAGTTGGCCGTGCGCATGGGCCCACGCAGCAGCACCTCCACGTCATCGAGCGGGCTGTCGGAGAGGCCTTCCAGAGAGACATTGACCAGGCGGGCGCCAGGCGCTGCCGCCCGGATACGCGCAAGGTCTTCCTCGCGGTAGCGCGCCGAGAGGATCGGCGTGAGCGCGATGGCAGCCGGCTCGCGTCCGCTGCGAGAGGCTTCGGTCATTTCGTTCCCCCTGGTTCGATCGCTCTCGGGACCACCCGTCGTACCCACGCGGCCGGGTCGTCCATCTCCTGTTCCGTCGGCAAGGCCTCGGGGCCGTCCCACAGATGCTCGATGGCAACGGACCCACCGACACGATAGACGCCCGAGACGAATCGCTCGCCACGACGGTACTGCTCGAGCTTCATATCCATGCCTGTGATGCGTGCCATGAGGCGATCGATGGCGCGGCGGCGCTGGCCGCGTCGGGCCTCGAAGCGTCGGCGGATAGCCGGGATGTCTGAGAGGACCTCGGCGCCGACCTCGTCCATGACCCAATCGCTGAAGCCCTCCATCAGGCTCATCACCAGCTGGACCTCCTTGAAGAGACGGCGCTGCTCGGGCGTGAGGAAGCCACGGATCGAGCCCTCGGCCGCAGCCGTCCGCCAGCGACGCGCGAGGTGGGCCAGCCCACGCTGCTGGAGTCGTCTGGTCTCGCGGGCGAACAGCGCCACCTGACGCTCCATGCGCTCGCGGATGTATGGCCGCAACCACGGATGTGCCTCTAGCTCGAAGGCGTGCGTGGTCTCGTGCAGGGCGACCCACAGGCGGAAGTCGTCTACGGGCACCTTCACCAGCCGAGCCGTGGCGCGGATGTTCTCCTCCACGTACATCAGTCGGCCGGGGCGCTGTTCCGCGGAGAGCAGGGCCACGTCGTACTGGCCCAGCACGCGGCTGCCGAGGTAGCCCAGCAGGAACCCGACCTGGCCTGTGGTGACCAGCCGGTTGGTGGCCGCGGCCACGCTCGCGCGCATGCTGCCCTCCGGCAGGCGCGGCGCCAGGTGGGGCTCGAGGTGAGCCACGAGCGACCGGAACGTGTGCATGTTGGCGGCGGCCCACTCCTCACGGCTGACCACGCCGTGACGCTCGACCACGCCGGGCAGCTCGGCTCCCAGCCGCTGCTCGAGGAGTGGCACCACGCGTTCCATGTGGCGGGCGTAGGCGGGCTCGACAGCCTGGAGCTGCTCGCGGGTGAGTCGGCCGGGTACGCCCCGCAGCCGTCGCCTGGCGATGCGCTCGGCACGGGCCCAATCGACGAGACCGGATGGTGCATTGGCCGTGGCTCGAGCCACGATGGCACGAGCCGTGACGCCCAGCCCGATGGCCACCCCCAGGCGCAGCGCCCGACTGGAGCGGAGGCGGCTGGCGGCCGTGGTGAACGTCATCTGCTTGTCTCGCTCAGCGGCTGCGCTGCGACCAGCTCGATGCTCTGCACCTCTCCGAGATCGGCCCCGAAGAGGCGCGTGGCCGTGCCGCTGAAGGCCTCCACGTCCCCGGTCGTGAGCATGCGATGGACACCGGGCTCCGGGTCCGGCGTGCCCAGGGCGTGGACCTCGATGAGGCTGGCGAGAGCGCTGGCCGTGGCCGTGGCCGAGTCGATGACGGCCGTGCCCGCGCCGACGATCTCGCGGATGGCCGGCCCCAGCAGCGGGTAGTGCGTGCAGCCCAGCAGGAGCGTGTCGATATGGGCCTCGGCCGGCTTGGGGAAGACGAAGGACGGATCGTCCTCGACGAGGCCTTGGGCACCGGTGGCCTCCGTGCCCAGCAGCGGCGCCAGCGAGCCCCGGATGATCGACGCGACCTCAGGGCCTTCGAGTCGGCCGGTCTCCACCAGCGGCACCAGCTCGGGCGTGGCGTGTTCGAAGACCTCGACGAAGGGGTCTTCCTCGTTGATGGCCTCGAAATACGCATGCGAGCGGACCGTGGCCGGGGTAGCGATGACGCCCACCGCACGGGTACGAGTGGCCAGCACCGCGGCCGTGGCGCCAGGGCGCACGACGCCCAGGATGGGCAGCGCATACCGCCGGCGCAGCAACGGCAGGGCCACTGCCGTGGAGGTGTTGCAGGCCACCACGATGGCCTTGACGTCGCGCTCGGCCAGCTCGTCCAGACACTCGATGCTGAAGCGCACGACCTCGTCGTCAGGGCGCGGGCCATAGGGTGTGCGCTCGTTGTCGCCGAGGTAGATCGTGTCTTCCGCCGGCAGTCGCCGGCTCACCTCGCGCAAGACGGTGAGCCCGCCTACCCCCGAATCGAAGAAGCCGATGGGTCGAGGGTCACCCATCGAGGTCAAGGCTGGGCGGTGTCAGGAGGCGCTGCGGCAGCGGCCGGAGCCGGTTGGGCGGTGAGGCTCTCCACGATGGTGGCGATGGCCTGACTCGCCTTGGCCTTCGGCTGTGTCAGCACGAAGGGAACGCCCTCGGCGGTGGTGGCCTTGATCAACTGTTGGTCGTCCGGGATGGTGACATCCGGCAGCCGGCCGAGCTCAGCGCCGAGCTGCTCGGGCTTGATGCCTGGGCTGCCAGCGCGGTTCATGACCAGCATCATCTTCTGCGCGGGCATACCCGAGGCGATGAAGGCCTGCCCCGCAAGACGCGCGGTGCGCACCGAGTTACGATCGGGGGTGATGACGCTGACGATGCTGTCGGCGTCGTCGAGGTAGGCCAGCGTGGTGTCGTTCACGGCCGGGGGCGAATCGACGATCACCACGTTGTAGATGCGTCGCAGGAGTGAGATCACCTTCTCGATGTCGCGGGCGGTGATCATCTCGGCCTGCTCCACACGCGGGGGCGCCAGCAGCAGGTCGATGCCCGATGGGTCGCGCCAGAGCACCGATGCAAGGTCGCTCTCAGCGATGCGATCCGTGGGCAGCTGCAGGATGGAGGGCGCGGTGTCGGGTACGCGCAGCAGCCCACGCAAGTCGCCGAACTGCAGATCGCCGTCGATGAGCACCACGCGCACACCCGCCATCTGTCCGAACTGCACGGCCATGTTGTAGGCGATCGTGGTCCGGCCTACGCCGCCCTTGCCTGAGTACACGACGTACGACCGGGACATGGCGCTCGGTGCCGAGGCGCGATAGTGCGCGGTCGACCGGGTGAGTGCGTTC
>CAYZDQ010000140.1:0-6160 GCA_964476955.1 uncultured Anaerolineaceae bacterium | reverse complement strand
GCTCCGAATGATGCGCGCGGCGCTCCGAATGAGCCGCTGATTCGCCGGAAGTCCGGGCGCTCCTGGCACATTGATAGTACCGATTGGGCGGTGCGCAACGGTCTGGGGTGGATGCGGTGACTACCGCCGACGATCAGGGCCTGCTACAAGTAGGGACGCGAGGTCGCACCAGAGCGATGCGCTCCGAGCCTCGCGTGTTGTGGGAGGGAGATACGGTGGGCGCCGATGCCACTGTCCAGGGAAGCCATGCCGCGGGCGCCCAAGCCAATGCCGGTGTCGAGCCTGGCGCTGCCCAGCTCATCGCCGAGCTTGCGAGCGCCGGCCTGGTCTCGATGGAGCTGAGCGATGACGGAGAGATCAGCTACGCACTCACCCCGCAGGGTCAGCTCTCAGCTCGGCTGATGGCGATGAGCCGACACCCCCATGCGCTCGTGCTGCTCGGCGCGCTTGTCAGCACGAGCGACGAGCCGAACTAGCGCTTCGGCGGAGCCAGCATCGGTGGCTTCGTCATCCCATCACCTCGAGCATCTGTTGGAACGTGGCCTTGGCTCCGGCGAGGGCCTTGTCGATGTCGCTGAGCGCGATGACCTCGATCGTCGAGAATGGCCCGAACGGGAAGGCCACCATGATCGCGTCGAGCTCCTCGTGGCTCTCCACCTCGACCACACCACCGCCACCGGCGATGCCGGCGCAACCCCAGACCGATGTGAGCTGCCCTGAGGCGCGGTGCTGGGCCACCCATGCCTCCATGGCTTCCATCAAGGGCACCGCCATCTCGGGCGGTGGCGGAGTGGACTGCTTCGTGATGATGAGGAACTGCATGACCTTTCCTCCTGCTACGGCACCGGCCTGCCGTCCACTCGGTGACGTGGACCCAACGGCCTGACCCATGCGATGGACGACCAGCCCTTGCGCATGGCGGTCGCTCGCCGACCGCTCCCGGCCGGTATTCGGACGTCGTGGTGAGCGGTAGAATCCCGGGCCATCGGAGCCGACACCTGAGGACACGCCCCTTGCCCTCTGCCGAGTCCAGTTCTGGCACGGCGTTGCTGCCACTGATAGGGAGCGACGTCATGGACCTCGAACCCTGGCGACTCTCGTGGCGCGACCATGAGTCAGGGGAGTCTTGCGCGCGACCACCGGGCCAGCCTGTCGGCACTCGATGTCGACGTATTCCCATTCAGCGAAGACCCGAGCCTGCCGGGCACGTCGTCCGGAACCGGCTCCGAGATGGAAACCGACGACTGACGTCGGAGCGAAACGAAGGGAGAGCGTCATGAGCACTTCTGTTCCGGGAGCCGACCGCTACCGCACGGCAGAGGCCGCGTTCTGGTCACACCACGGAGCGCCGGAGCCGACCGAGCACTGGATCGACGTGCTGGCGCACGGCATCAAGGTCCGCGTCCTGGAGGCTGGCTCCGGGCACCCGGTGCTCTTCGTGCACGGAGGGCCCAACGCCGGTAGCACGTGGGCACCGGTCGTGGCGGGGATGACCGACACGAGGTGCCTGGTGCTGGACCGTCCCGGTTGTGGACTGAGTGAGCCGCTCGACTACTCGAGCGTCGGTCCGGTCGACGTGTCGGCCCTGATGGTCGATGTGCTGCTTCCGGTGGTCCAGTCCCTGGCCGATGGGCCGGTCGACGTCGTCGGCAGCTCGTTCGGTGGTTCCTGCGTCCTGTGGCTGACTGATGCGCACCCCGAGCTGGTGCGACGGATCGTGCTCGAGGGTGTCCCGGCCATCGACGGCATGAAGATGCCCATGAACCAGCGCATGATCGCCATCGGACCGCTGGGTCGGTTCATCTCCCGTCGCAAGGCCTCCGTCGGAGACATCCAACGGACCTTCAAGCAGATCGGCCACACGAAGCTGGTCGAGAGTGGCTGGCCGCAGGGGCCCGACCGCGAGTGGGGCCTGTCGATGATGAATGACACGAACACCATGAGGAACGAGGTCGCGCTCATCCAGCGTGGCACCACCTGGCGCGGCTTCAAGTCCGGGCTTCTCCCGCCCGAGACCCTCGGTCGGATCGACAAGCCGACGCTCTGGCTCGCTGGGGATAGCGATACGTTCGCCAGCGTCGACATGGTGCGCGGCTGGGCCGACCGTCTACCTTCGGTGGAACTGGAGATCCTGGAGGGCTCTGGGCATCTGCCGTGGATCGACGACAGCCCGTATCACGCCCGGCGCATCTCGGAGTTCCTAGCCGACTGAGCCGCACGGTCGCAAGGCCTGGCGACGAAGGCGACGTGTGCGCCCTTCGCCCGCTCTCTGGCCACGACCCCGATCGTGAGGGATGACGAGTCAGGAGGGAGTCCTGGACCGCACGCCAGTGCCAGGCCAGATCACGGAGCTGGCGTCGATGGCCTTGGTCTCTGGCGCTAGCATATGGCCTCACATCGGGGGCAACACCAGGAGGAGTGGCCATGGCCGGCATCACGAAGAAGTCGTTCGACGCACCCGACGAGACGAGGACGCCGCCGAAGGCGAAGGCTGAGGTCGTACGCCTGGGCGATAGCTCGGTGGGACGCTTGATGGCCGAGCCTGGATGGCGCTGGTCCGAGCACATGAAGCCGGTCGTGGGGACGGACTCGTGCCAGGCGCTGCATGTCGGTGTCATGGTCAGCGGCGCCTTCCACATCGTGCACGAGGACGGCACCGAGAGCGACATCCGCGCCGGGGACATCTACCGGATCGAGCCCGGCCACGACGCGTGGGTCGTTGGTGACGAGCCCGCGGTGGCATTGGAGTTCGAGAGCGCAGAGACCTACGCGAAGGCGTAGCCCGGACCTTCACGCCGCGGAGCTCCAGGCGCGGCGATCCGGAGGTTGGATGCGCCGAGGAGTCGCGGAGGGGGTCGGCTCTCCCTCGCGGCTCGTCATGCCGGTCCCGCACGAAGATTTGATGGGGACGAGGTCGGCGTGCTCGCCGAGGCCGATGACAGACCACCACGCCCGATCTTGCTCTGCGGCGTGCTACATCTCAGGACCGACGCTGCAAGGCTGGCCCGAAGTGACGCACGGGCGGAATGCCTGAGCGGGTGTATCCGACGGCGTTGCTTCCATCCGTTCGTTTGTCGGTCACCAGGCGGTGTAGCCACCGTCGATGACGATGTCGTGCCCGGTCGTGAAGTCGGAGGCCTCGGAGGCGAGATAGACCATTGCGCCGACGAGGTCCCCCACCTCGGCCATCCGCCCCATCGGTGTGCGCTCCATCCAGGTGGGGTACTTCTCGGCGCCGGCCGGCTCCTGGATGAACCGATCCACGAGTGCGGTGCGGGTGTAGCCCGGGCTGATGCTGTTGACGCGCACCCCGCGTGTCGCCCACTCCGCGGCCAGCGTGCGGGTGAGGTGCAGCACGCCCGCCTTGGACGCGTTGTAGGCGGCCTGGTTCTGGGGCATGTTGACGATGTGGGCGGACATCGAGGCGGTGTTGATGATCTTGCCGTAGCCGGCCTCGAGCATGACCCTGCCTTCGGCCTGGGCGCAGTAGAACACCCCGTCGAGGTTGAGCGACATGATCTTGCGCCACTCCTCCGCGGGCACCGTCTCCGAGTCGAACCAGGTGCACATGCCGGCGTTGTTCACGCCGATGGTCAGCGAGCCCCAGTGGTTCACGATGCTCTCGACCATCGGCTGCGCCTGCTCGGGTCGCGTGACGTCGATGGTCAAGGCCATGGCCTCGATGCCCCTGTCCGTCAGCTCTTGGGCCACGGTCTCCGCGGCGGCGGTGTCGATGTCCACCACCGCCACCCTCGCCCCGGCCTCGCCCAGCGCATGAGCGACGCCGCGTCCGATGCCGGAACCTCCACCGGTCACAAGCCCCACGCGCCCATCCAGCCGGAACCGATCGATGATGTTCTTGTCCGTTGTCGTCATTCTGTACCCCAGCTGATGGACTGAGCGTCTAGATGTCCTGCTTCTGCGGCAGGATGACCAGGTCGCGGATGGTGACGTACGGTGGCTGCGAGAGCATGAAGACCGCCGCCCGAGCGACGTCCTCAGCGCGGATGAAGTTGTGCTCGACGTCGGCCAGACGGGCGATCTCGTCGGGGTCGGTGACATCCCAGAGCTCCGTGGCCACCGCGCCGGGCGCGATCAGCCCGACGCGCAAGCCCATCGGGGCGACCTGGCGGCGCAGCGTGTGCACGAAACCCGTTATCGCGTGCTTGGACGCGCTGTAGATCGGCTCCCAGTCGATGTCCACGAACCCGGAGATCGAGCTCGAGACGAGGATGTCGCCCGAGCCTTGGGCCTTCATCTGCCTCAGTACTGCGTGGACGCAGTACAGGACACCGTCGATGTTGACGTTCATGAGGTTGGACCACGCGTCAGGGTCGCCCTCGTCCACCTGGCCCGGGATGTAGATACCCGCGTTGGCGAACAACACATCGACGCGTCCGAAGCGGTCGATCGTGGCCTGCACCATGGAGAGGACGCTGTCTCGCACGGTCACATCGGTCTGGACTGCGAGCACATCGGTCCCGAGCTCCGCCGCCAGCGCTTCGAGCTTCTCTTTCGAGCGCGCTGCGACGGTCAGGCGACAGCCCAGTCGCGACAGCTGGCGAGCGGTCTCCGCGCCGATGCCTGAGCTGGCGCCGGTGATGATGACGACCTTGCCGTCCAGGTTGTGTTCCAACACAGCGGCCTCCCGTAATGTCGAGTCGCTCGGATCGAGGCGGAGATTGGCGTTCCTGCCCGCAGTTTGACGGACTCGGCGCGCTCATGTCGTCGCACTGCCAAGTCCTGGGCGGCTGCGACACGCCGGACCGCCCGCGCTCCGATGAGTTTCCGGTCGCAAGCGTCTCTCGTTGGCCTGCTACGAGGGTCGCAGTCGGGCAGCCTTCCATGCGCTCGGGAGCGCTGGCGAGGGTCGACCCTCAGCGTCGAAGAGGAGGCGTGTCACCAGGAGCAGATACACGGAGTTGGTCCAGGCGAAGCCCGGTTGCGGCCGATAGCGACCCGGTGTCGACCCCTCGGCCTCCACGACGTTGTAGCGCTCGAGGAACTCGCCCGTCGCGGCGTGCACATCGGCGACATGACGAAGCCAACCAAGCGCGATGCGGATCGCGGCGTCCTGGTAGCCGTACCGAGCAAGGCCGTCGCAGACGTACCACGTGGAGTAGGCCCAGCCGGTGGGCCAGTCATGGGCGTCGACGCCCTCTTCCCAGGTCTCTCCCGCGGCGACCCCATGAGCGGCCTCGAAGCGGGGGAGGTGCTCGACGGTCCGATGTGCCTGCGCTTCCGACGCCGCTCCCGCCCACAGCGGCGCGTACGAGGCCAGCGTCAGGGGCACTCCTTCGGTGAAGCGGCGCGTGTCCAGGTCGAGATCGCGGTAGATGCCCGACCCGTCATCCCAGAGCCAGCGGTCGATGAGTTCGCGACGTCCCGATGCCCGTCCTTCCCAGCGGTCGGAGTCATCGGGACGGCCGAGCACCCGGGATAGCTCTGCCAGGTCGGTCTCGTACCGGTAGAGCTGGGCGTTGAGGTCCACCGGAACGACCCTGGTGGCGTCGTCCCCGAAGCGGACGGTGTTGTCCCAGCCGGATTCGGCGATGGCTCGGTGGTGCGGTGTGTCGGGGACCGTGCCACAGCCGTCGCCGCCGAGGTCGACATAACGTGCGAGTCCGAGCTCGGTCTGGTGCGGTTCGGCCGTCCAGTAGCCCTCGTACTCGGTCGTCGCGGCCTTGACGGCACGCTCGAGCCACGACCTGTCGTCGACCATCGGCCAGACCTCGCCGATTGCCCAGGTCAGGAACGGGGGCTGGCTGCGCGACGCGCACACGCCCTTCGGGCCGTTGTAGTTCGGCACGAACCCGTACCTCTCGATGGAGCGAATCATCCCGTCGACGATCTCTCGGGCCAGCTCTCGCTCGCCCGAAGCCAGGAGTCCGGGCACGACGAAGCACGAGTCCCAGTAGAAGAACCAGCGGAAGAAGCCACCCGGCATGACGAACCGCCCGGGTAGCGGGAAGGCGAGCCGGTCACCCGAGCGTGTCAAACGTGGCCAGCCGTTCAGCGCGGCCTCGAAGGCGGCGACCAACCGGGGCTCCGGGGCGGAGAGCTTCATGCTCCCAGCCTACGTCCGTGGTCGACCGCCGATATCGCTTTCGCTGCTTCCGTCAGCGCGACGGCCAGAGGTGCGCGGTCTAACGAGGCTCAG
>CAYZDQ010000139.1:0-6185 GCA_964476955.1 uncultured Anaerolineaceae bacterium | reverse complement strand
CATGATGCCGTCGTTGAGGGGTCGGTAGCCACCCCGGTAGCGGCCACCCAGCTCCCGATGGATCGATTCGGTGGTGAAGCCGGCCACCACGTCCATGGTGTGGTCGGGGATGCTGACGCGGGCCTTCTCGCGATTGGGGTAGTTCTCGACCGCTCGTTCGACGATCTGGTGAGCGGACTCGTAGGCGCTCCCGGCCTCGAACCCGATGTGGACGGTGCCGGGATAGAAGGCCTGCTCAGAGGTGGCGATGACCTCGGTGTGGAAGCAGTCGGCGGCCTGCGTGACCCCGGGCATGATGCACTGGACGTCGATGAGAATCGACTCCACGGCCCCGGTGGTGACGGCCAGCTCCTGCTGCAGGAAGTTGCCGGCGATGGGCAGGCCCCGCCGCATGAGGACCTCGTTGGCAGTGCAGCAGATGCCCGCGATGTTGATACCGCTCGCGCCCACTTCCCTGGCCTTCTCCTGCATGTCCGGTTCGTTGGCCACGTCCACGATGGCCTCGGCCAGCGCCGGCTCGTGCCCGTGCAGGAGGATATTGACCTCGTCCTCCCTGAGGACACCGAGGTTGACGTCAGCCCGGACGGGCTCGGGTGTGCCGAAGAGGACGTCCTGGAGGTCGGTGGCGATCATCGAGCCGCCCCAACCGTCTGCCAGCGCGCTGCGCATGCCACCGAGGACCATGGACTTGTAGTCGGCGTCGACGCCCATGTTGGTGCGGTGCATGACGTCGACGACCTCGCGGTCGATGCCGCGGGGCAGGATGTCCAGCTTCTTCCAGTCCTCGCGCTGCTTCTCGGGCGCGCGCTGGACGAACTTGACGCCGTCCTCCTGCGCTCCGAACGCGGCGAGGCAGGCCTCGGCGACCCCCTCTGCGACCTGCTCCACCGACTTGCCCTCGCGTTCGATGCCCAGCTCATCGGCCAGGGCCTCGAGCTTGGCCTCGTCCTTGATCTCGTAGCCGGGTGCCTCTCCGCGAGCAGTCTGCAGCAGCAGCGTGGCCACCGAGCGACCGTGATCGGAGTGGGCGGCCGAGCCGGCGGCCATATCACGCGCCAGGCGGCGAGAGGCGACGGTGTGGATGGTGGCGCCACAGACGCCGACCTGTGGCCGGTTGCTCCCGGGCAGGCCGAGGTTGCAGGGCCCCAGGTGGCAGACGGTGCAACAGATGCCGAGCTCGCCGACCTTGCACTGGGTGCCGAGGGCGGCGTAGCGATCCCAGATCGTCTCTACGCCTTCCGCCTTGGCCCGCTCGCGCATCTCCACGCTGGCGGGGTCGGTCCTCGGGATAGGGGTTCGGGGCTCGTTCACGTTGGCACCTCTTCCGGGGATTCGGGAGCGACAGTCTCGGGTTCACCTGCAGCCACGGCGTCGAGCATCCGGGCTACGGCCACGACGACAGGTCCGTCGAGGTCGATGAGTGGTCGACGATCTCGCTCGGCCACCAGGACGTCGTGGCTGAAGGGGATCTCCCCCACCAGCTCGAGCTCGGGCAGCCGTTCCTTGATGAAGTCCACGTCGGTGGGGTCGACGATGCGGTTGGCGACCAGGACCACTCGACGGAGGTCGATGTCAGCGGCCAGCCGCGCGATGCGCCGCGCGGTCTCGACACTGGCGTTGGTGGGGTCGACGACGACGAGCAGGGCGTCTGCCGCATGCGCCGTTCGCCGCCCCAGGTGTTCGAGGCCGGCCTCGAGGTCGATGACGACCGCCTCTTCAAGACCGACGACGACATGCTCCAGGATCTGGCGTAGCAACACGTTCTGTGGACAGGCGCAACCCGCGCCGCCGCGCGCGGGGCCGCCGGCCACGATGAGCTGCAGGCCATCGTGGGCGACCGCCATGCGATCCACGAGGTCGTCCACACGGGGGTTGAGGCGGATCACGCCGGAACCGACCCGCTGCTCGATCTCGTCCGACATCTCCAGCAGCGGGGTGGGCGTCTCGTCGATGCCAAGACACGGTGCCAGGGTCGGGTTGGGGTCGGCGTCGATCGCTGTCACGCTGATGCCACGCCGTACTAGCTCGGCGGCGGCGAGCGCCGCGAGAGTGGTCTTTCCGGCACCACCTTTGCCGGAGACGGCAATCTTCATCTTCGCCTCCGATCTCGGGCCTGATGACGCGAGTCGCCACTGGCCCAAGTACTACGAAAGGCATCACGAGCGGCGAACACAAGGCCCCTATGACCCTGCGGGGAGGGACCAAAGGGCCCGGAGTGGGCCACCCGGCTCTGGACAGGCGTGCAAGGGAAGCCGATGCTTGCGCGGCAGACATGAGGTGACACCAGCGCATCGCGCAGCCGGTGGCCGAGGAGTACGTGATGACCAAGTCGGCACTTGACCTGGTGATGGCGGCCCTCGCGTGAGTCTGCGTGTCACCCCCCCCCGAACCGGAGTCCGATCCGGCCTCGAATGGCGTGCCCGCCAGAGCGGACGGCAACGGACAGCAGTGTGTCCGTCACGACGACGGACCCGGCCGGCGGGGGGAGTGACCGCTAGGAGGTGAGGCTTTGAACAAGGAAGCTCACACGCAGGAGTACATGGCGCTCTTCGAGGAGTGGACTGCGGCGGAGACCGCGCGTCAACGCTTCGTTGACAGGCTCTGGACGCTCGACGGCTCGCTCGCGCTCGATGACCCGATCTGGGAGCAGTGGGACGAGGCAGACGAGAAGGCCGGATCCGCAAGGGAGGCGGTGCGATCATTCCTGGCGGCTGATCTGCACAGCCGGGCCGAGCCGGCGGCGGTAGCCGCGAGCCGGCGGCGGTAGCCGCGAGCCGAGTCGGCACGCTACTCGAGCGGTGTGACCTCCACGGCCTGATCCCGCTTGCGGGCCTTGCCGTCCCCCGCATCACGCCGTGACTTCACGCGCTTCAGCCGGAAGCGGTCGTCTCGCTCGTGCTGCTCGAGCGCAAGCGAGATGGCCTTGGCCTCGGCTTCGAGGTGCGGGATGACCCTCGTCCGCAGCGCGTTGACACGACTGGAGGTGCGCCGGATCTCTCGCGCCAGCCGGCGTGCGCGCGCCTCCAGCGAGGCCACCTTGATGGCCACGGTGACCTCGTGCTCGTACGCCTCTGCCGCCATCTCGAGCGCCGGGCCGGACACCGTCGGGGCGCGGCCGCGATCGGCCGGGGAGCGCACCAGATCGCGCGAGGCGACGGCGGGCACGTGCACACCCATCACCGTCACCAGCTCCACCTCCACGTTGACCTCGCCGACGACATCGGCCGCGGCCGCAGAGATCGTGTCCGTGCCCAGTAGCACCCGCGCCTCCTCGAGCGCGTGCCGGGCGGCGCCGGCAGCCGCCTCCAGCTCCACGTGCGCCGCGTAGACAGTCCGGACCTCGCGGTAGAACTCGTGCATCAGCGCATCCCGCTTCTGCTCCAGGAGCTCCCGCCCCTGCCGTGCCAAGCTGAGGCGGGACCGCACCGCGAGCAGCTCCATCCGCGTCCGCGGGCGGGTCACGGATCCGGGCTCCCCGAGCTGTCCGCCTCACCCTCGCCGGCACTATCGCGTGCCAGTGTGGCTCGGCCGCGTGCGAGGACGTCGGCCGGGATACGGGTGAGCTCCTCGTCGGGCAACTCGTCGAGGACGGCCCAGGCCAGGTCGAACGACTCGTCGAGCGTGCGCCGCTCGCGAGCCTGGCCGATGAGCCGATGCTCGAAGGCGTCGGCGAACGCCAGCACAGCACGCTCATCCTCGCTGAGGGCAGCTTCGCCGATGACCGTGACCAGCTGGCGCAGCGAACGGCCACGCGCGTAGGAGGCGTAGAGCTGGTCCGCGACGACGCGGTGCTCCTTGCGCGTGCGGCCTTCGCCGATGCCGGCGTTCATGACGCGTGAGAGGCAGGGCAGGACGTCCACCGGCGGTGCGATCGAGCGGCCCCACAGCTCACGCGAGAGCACGATCTGGCCCTCGGTGATGTAGCCGGTGAGGTCGGGGATGGGGTGGGTGATGTCGTCGTCGGGAAGCGTCACGATGGGCAGCACCGTGACCGAGCCCGGCAGGCCATGGACGCGCCCGGCGCGCTCGAACAACGTGGCCAGGTCCGTGTACAGATAGCCCGGATAGCCGCGGCGACCGGGGATCTCCTCGCGCGCCGTCGACAGCTCACGCAGCGCCTCGCCGTAGGCCAGCACGTCGGTCATGACCACGAGCACGTTGAACCCCAGCTCGAAGGCCAGGTGCTCGGCCAGGGTCAGCGCGCAGCGAGGCGTGAGCAGGCGCTCGATGGCCGGGTCGTCGGCGAGGTTGAGGAAGACCGCGATGCGGTCGAGCACGCCTGAGCTGGCGAAGGCTTCGCGGAACCCGTCCGCCTCGCGCCGGGTGATGCCCATGGCCGCGAAGACCGTCACGAAGCGCTCCTCGCCCAGCAGCCGCGCGCCGGTGGCGACACGCGCGGCGAGCTCGTTGGCCGGCAGGCCCGAGCCGGTGAAGATGGGCAGCTTCTGGCCACACACGAGCGAGGCCATCAGGTCGATGGCGCTGATGCCGGTCTCGATGAAGTCCTCGGGGTGGTCGCGCGAGGCCGGGTTGATGGCCCCGCCGTTCACGTCCGCGAGCCGCAGGGGCACGATCGGCGGGCCGTCGTCGATGGGGCGGCCGCGCCCGTCGAGCACGCGGCCGAGCATGGCGCCCGAGACGCCCAGCCGGAAGGTGTCGCCGGAAAGCTCGACCCGGACCGACTCGAGGTCCAGCCCCGAGGTCCCCTCGTAGACCTGGATGATCGCCACGTCCTCGTCGAGCTCGGCGATCTGTCCGTGTCGCAGCGTGCCGTCGCCGGCCCGGACCGCGACGTCCTCGCCGAGCGCCATGCGCGGTGCGCGGCGCAACGCCAGCAGCGGACCGACCAGGCGATCGGCTCCGATGAGGTGGTGGGCCGAGAGTGACCGCGCCACCGGCGTATGCGCGCGCATGCCCGGCGGCTGTCGGGTCACCCCGGCGTCGCCGGCGTCATCCCCGAGCGCTTCCGGCGGCTCGCTTTCGGGCTCCCCGGGCGGCACCGGGTCAGGACCGCTGCCCTCGGCTGCGGCCGATGGGCCCGACTCGTTCGCAGGGCCGGCCCGCTCGTCGTCCCGCGCTTCACCCTCCACCTCGCCACCAGCCGGCTCATCGTCCGTGCCGGCATCCTCGGCACGGAGCTGGGCGGCGAGGGCTGCGAGCTGGCCCACGACACCAGGCCCGCCCAGCTCCCTGGCGCGCCGCAGCTCGGCGATGATCTC
This sequence comes from uncultured Anaerolineaceae bacterium, assembly GCA_964476955.1. Taxonomy (GTDB): domain Bacteria; phylum Chloroflexota; class Limnocylindria; order Limnocylindrales; family CSP1-4; genus JAFMJV01. The sequence continues at coordinate 966 of CAYZDQ010000139.1, read as the reverse complement.
GGAATCGAGCGCAGCGCTGAGCATCTCGCCGGCGTCGAGCTTGCGCTCCAGGTAGCCCTGGGCCGCGAGCACCGCATCCAGCAGAGCCAGCTGCTCCTCGAGCGGGCGGGACGAATCGAGCGGGTCGAAGGCTCCCTGCTGGAGGAACGTCTCCCGCAACAGGCGCGCCACCTCCAACAAGGCCCGATCGTGATCGGGCAGGGCGTCGGCGCCGACGAGCGCGACGATGTCGAGCAACACCTTCTCGCGCGCCAGCAGCGCCAGCGCGGACTCGCGCAGGTCCGACCAGCCCTGGCCCAGCGCATCGGCATACCAGCCCGCGAGTGCGTCGACGTACAGCGAGTACGAACGGTCCCAGCCGATGGCCGGGAAGTGGCGCGCATGCGCCAGCTCCGGGTCGAGCGCCCAGAACGTACCGGTCAGGCGCAGGCTCGCCTGGGTCACCGGCTCGGAGAAGTCGCCGCCCGGTGGCGAGACCGCGGCCACGAGCGTGACGGATCCCCTGCGGGCGGGCTGGCCTAGTGATTCGACCTGGCCGGTGCGCTCGTAGAACCTCGCCAGTCGACTGGCGAGGTAGGCCGGGAAACCCTCCTCGCCCGGCAGCTCCTCGAGCCGTCCGCTGATCTCCCGCAGCGCCTCGGCCCAGCGCGAGGTGGAATCGGTGAGCAGGGCCACGTGCAACCCCTGATCGCGGAAGTACTCGGCGATGGTCATGCCCAGCTGGACCGACGCCTCGCGCGCCGCCACAGGCATGTTCGAGGTGTTGGCCACCAGCACGGTCCGCTCCAGCAGCGGTGAACCCGTGCGTGGATCCTGCAGCTCCGGGAACGTGGACAGGAGCTCGGCCATCTCGTTGCCGCGCTCCCCACAGCCGACGTACACGACCACGTCGGCGTCAGACCAGCGGGCGAGCTGTTGCTCCACCACGGTCTTGCCGGTGCCGAACGCGCCCGGCACCACGGCCGT
>CAYZDQ010000138.1:0-6198 GCA_964476955.1 uncultured Anaerolineaceae bacterium | reverse complement strand
CTACTGTGCCGCATCGTCTGCCCACGCGCCGAACGGCTCGCGGGCCGCAGGCGGTAGGAGGAGAGTGGGTCACTCTGAGACCCACGCGAATAGGAGGACCTGAGAAGGTGAACACTCGAGCTCGCCGCTCCGTCACACTGCTGACGGCGCTGGCACTGGCGGTCCCTGCTGCGGTCGGTTCGACTGCCGCGGTCGCCGCACAGGACGACGCACAGTTCTGCTCTGGCACCAACATCGTCTTCTTCCCGGGCGGCCCCGAGGGTGGCGGGTTCGCGACGGTCGTGTACAACGGCGCCAAGGCTGCCGAAGCGGCCCTCGGCGCGAGCGTCGACTACCAGTGGTCGGACTGGGACCCGGCCAAGATGATCACCCAGTTCAGCGAGGCCGTGGCCACCCAGCCCGATGGCATCGCGGTCATGGGTCATCCCGGTGACGACGCATTCAAGCCCCTCATCGATGACGCCGTCGCCCAGGGCATCGCCGTCACGGTCATGAACACCGAGCTGCCGGCCACGCAGGCCGAGTACGCGTCGGTCGGTACCGGCTACGCCGGCGCCACGCTCTACAAGCAGGGCAACGACCTGGCCAACGAGGCCATCCGCCGTGGCGGACTGGCTGCGGGCGACCAAGCCTTCGTCTGGGGTCTGCTGTCGCAGGCCGGCCGTGGTGAGCGCACCAAGGGCGTGGTCGAGGGTCTCGAAGCTGCCGGCCTGGAGGTCGTGTACCTCGAGATCGACGATGCCACCAACGCCGACCCGGCGCAGGGCATCCCGGCCTTCACGGGCATGGCTGCCGCCAACTCCGATCTCAAGGCTGCCTTCTTCGATCACGGCAACCTGACCTCGACCGCGCAGACGTTCCTCGAGGCTGCGGGCATGGGCCCGGACGACATCTACGTCGCCGGCTTCGACCTCAGCCCGGCCACCGTAGCGGCCGTGCAGAACGGCTACACCGACCTCGTTACCGACCAGCAGCAGTGGCTGCAGGGTTTCGAAGCGGTCGTCGGTCTGTGTCTGACCCACAACTACGGCTTCGCCGGCCTGCACATCAACACCGGCGGCGGCTTCCTCGACGCCTCCAACGTCGACGTGCTGGCCCCGCTGGTCGAGCAGCAGATCCGCTAAGGGAACCGATAGTCAAACCATGACCGAACAACGCGCCGCCGTCGGCGACGCGCCTGCTGGCGAGGGCTCCGGCCCTCGCCAGCCTGGATCCCCCCGTCTCGAGCTGAAGGGTGTCAGCAAGCACTTCGGCGGCGTGCGGGTACTCCAGGACGTCGACTTCCACCTAAACGCAGGTGAGGTAGTGGGCCTGCTGGGTGACAACGGCGCGGGCAAGTCGACACTCATCAAGATCATCACCGGCTACCACCAGCCAGACGAGGGCCAGCTCCTCTTCAACGGCCAGGAGGTCCGCGACCTCACCGTCCCGCAGGCACGCGAGCTGGGCGTCGAGACCGTCTACCAGGAGCGCGCGCTCGCAGAGCAGCAGCCGCTCTGGCGCAACATCTTCGTGGGGCGCTACATCAGCAACCGCCTGGGCCTCATGGACGTGGGCGAGATGCGCCGCATCACCGAACGACTCATGACCCAGGAGATGGGCTTCACCTCCGCTGTGCTCACGCCCGACACGACCGTCACCGGCCTCTCCGGCGGCGAGCGCCAGGGCCTGGCCATCGTGCGCGCCCTGCACTTCGAGGCGGAGATGATCATCCTCGACGAGCCCACCATGGGCCTCTCGCTGAAGGAGACCGAGAAGCTGCTGCGCTTCGTCGACGGCATCCGCCAGCGAGGCAAGTCGGCCGTCTTCATCGACCACAACTTCTTCCATGTCTACGCGGTCGCGGACCGCATCGTGGTGCTCGACCGGGGCATAGTCGCGGCCGATTTCCCCAAGGAGCGTTACTCCCTCAACGAGCTCATGGACATCATGCGCGAGATCGCCTCGACCGGGCACTACGAGCCCGATCGCAGCAAGGCCGGCGACTCCGACACTGACGCCAACCTCATCCACGGGGCGCAGTGATGAGCGGAGCACAGACCCCGACCACGGCTGAGGCCCCGACTCCGCCACTGAGCCCCAAGGAGCGTGCCGGCCGCACGCCGCTCATGGACTTCACTCAGAAGTGGGCCGGCCAGATCGGCATCACCTTTGCCTTCGTGCTGCTATGGGTGATCTTCTTCCTGCTCGCGCCGGACGTCTTCGGCCGGGACCTCATCTACAAGTCCTTCGGCCAGACGATCCCGTACTTCGGCATCATCGCCATGATGCTCACGATGGTCATCGTGGCCGGCGACATCGACCTTTCGTTCCCGTCGGTCATGGCCCTGGGCATGGTCGGCTTCGTGTGGACCTGGGACGCCACCGGTATCGTGGCCCTGGCCGTCGTCGCCGCCATCGGCGTGGGCGCTCTCGCGGGCCTCTTCAACGGCCTCGTCATCACCATGGTGGGCCTGCCCTCGCTGGTGGTCACCATCGGCACGCAGTTCCTCTTCAGGGGCTTGACCCTCGTGCTCGTGGGTGGCTCGTCCTACGCGCTGGCAGCCACGCGTGGCGACCCTGTGCGAGAGCTGTTCGTGGGCAAGCCACTCGGCCTGCCCATGGAGTTCTTCTGGTTCCTGGGCATCACCATCCTGGCCTGGGTCCTGCTCAACCGGCATCGCCTGGGTGGCAACACCTACGTCATCGGTGACAACGAGCAGACGGCGCGCCTCATGGGTATCCCCATCAAGCGCACGCGCATCACGCTCTTCGTGCTCACCGGCATGGCCGCCGCGCTCGCGGGCATGATGATGTCCATGCAGGTGGTGAACTTCTACCCCAACCTGGGTACCGGCCTGCTGCTGCCGGCTCTCGCAGCCGTGTTCGTCGGCGGCACCTCGGTGTTCGGTGGTCGCGGCTCGGTCTACAGCACCTTCATCGGCGCGCTGATGATCGGTGCCATCCCCGCCGGCATCGTCGCTTCCGGCCTGACCGACTTCTGGACGCAGGCCATCTACGGTGGGATCATCCTCATCGCCATCAGCATCCACGCGGTCCTGCAGCGGCGTTTCCAGCGTTAGCTGTAGCCCTTTCCGCGCACCTGACGGGGTCGACCCACGAGGCCGGCCCCGTTCGTGTGTCCGGGGGTCGGTGGGTCATCGCCTCGCGCCGCGGCCAGGTCCGACTCGTAGCCAGTCGTCGCTCGAGCCGACGCTAGCAGGGATATCGCGGCGATCCCGGCGTCATCCGTCGTTGGTGTCGACGTATGCGAGGCAGGCCCGCGATGCCGTCGCTCACGACGACGAATGGCTATCAGGTGGCGCCAATGAGAGCGCTCCGCTGCTGTTCGACGGGGATGCCGTGGCTATCGGTGCGACTAACGTCGGTGAGGGCGACCTCGAATCCAACCGGTCGACGACGGCGGTCAGGATGATCGTGGCGCAGGCGCTGCGTACCGTGCCGCGACAGGGCTCGCCCCGCCCGCTAGGCTCAGGTGCATGAGTGAGAACGCGATGCCCGACCTCGCCGGCCTTTGCGCCGGCCTGGCCGAGGAGCTGGACGAGGTCACCAGCTCGACCGCCGAAGACGTGACCGCCTACGCCCGCGGTGGCGCCGCGTTCGCGCGCGCATCCGAGTCGACGTTGCAGGTGCGCCTGCCGGTGGATATCGCCGAGGCGGCGCTGAATACCCCGAACACCAGGCTCGATCCCGACGATCGGGGCTGGCTGGTGTTCACGCCGGTCGATGCCGAGCGGCACGTGACAGACCGGGCCAGCGCCTGGTTCCATATCGCCTGGAAGCACGCGGCGGACAACTAGGCGCTCCGCCGCGTCGAGTTCGACTCCCACGAGGTCAGGGCACACCGTGCCTCGAACCTCAGGCCTCGCCGCGAGTTGATCCCAGTCGGACAGCAAGGCGCCCCGGGGGTGACCCGGGGCGTCGGTGCGTCTGCGGTGGTGCCACCGAACGGCACCACGTGTGTCAGTTGACGGCGGGGTCGCCGGCCGGTGCCAACTCGTCGAGGCCGAACTTCTTCTCCAGCTGCTCCATCGGCTGGAAGCCGACGACGCCCTTGGGCTGGTCACCGGGCTTGAAGTAGGCGATGGTCGGGATGCTCATGATCTGATACATCTGCGAGAGCGCCGGGTTGGCATCCACGTCAACCTTGGCGACGTCGACGACACCTTCGTACTTCTCGGCAAGCTTCTCCATCTCGGGAGCGACGAGCTTGCAGGGCCCGCACCAGACTGCCCAGAAGTCGACGACGACAGGCTTGTCGTTCTTGAGGACGAGCTCCTCGAACGTCTGATCGGTGGCTTCGATGATGGCCATATTCCTTGATTCCCTTTCTGACCGCGACGCTAGTCGGCGACGGACTTGATCAGCTGATACGCCTCGAGGATCCGGGGATCGGTGAGGCGGTAGAGGACGGTATTACCTTCCCGCCGTGACTCCACCAGACCCGCCGACCGCAGGACGGCGAGATGTTGGCTCATGTTGGGCACCTGGCAGCTGGCCTCCCGTGAGAGGTCACTGACCGAGCGCTCACCCTTGGACAGGCACTCCAGCACGCAGAGCCGCTTGGCATCGGCCAGCGCACGGCTGATGGCCGCGTAGCGCTGACGCCCGTCCTCGGTCGTGAGCTCGGCGCCATCCACCTGGATGACACCGGTCTCGGGTGCTGTCGTCATGGACGCCATGTTCTCATCATTTGCGCAAATACGCAAATAGGTTCGATGACGCTCCCATGACGAGGGGGTCGGTATGGTCGGCCACGTGCTGAACGCGTACGTGCTCGACATGCCGTGCCTCCTTTCGCGACGGATGACGTGCCTGATGGCGTTAGACCATCGATCCTGCGGTGAGCCCGCTGTCAGGCGCATCGCAAGTGGTGCCTGCGCCGATGAGCCGGAGGGAGGACGGCGCTGCGTCAGTCCAGATCGAGCTCGTGCAATCGGTCGTCGTCGATGCCGGCGTGATGGGCCAGCTCGTGGATGACCGTGACGCGGACCTCCTCCTCGAGCTCGGCCGGTTCGGCGAAGTCAGCTTCCAGCGGGATGCGGAAGAGCGTGATCTTGTTCGGCAGCGCCGCGTAGTCGGCGCCCCACTCGGTGGCCGGTACGCCCTCATAGAGCCCGTACAGCCAGCCGTCCGCGCCGACGCCTCCGAGCTCGGCCTGCTCGCGCGTGGGCGAGTCCTCGACCACCACCGCCACGTCGTCGAGCAGCGAGGCGAAGTCCGGTGGCAGGCCATCGAGCGCACGTTCCACCAGCACCTCGAACGGCTCGTGTTCCCGTGGCGGGGGAGCGATCCGGCGCTGGGGATGGCGGCGGGCCAACTGGCCGCGGCGTCGTAGGGGCATGGCGCAGAGCATGGCACGCATCGGTCGGGTGGGCCGAACCGTATGCTCTGAAGGTGAACGCCCAGCCACCGCCTCCAGCAGCCCCGGGCCCCGAGCCCGAGTCGATGGTCGTGCAGTTGCAGGGCGGTGAGCGCATCCACTACCTCGACTGGGCCGCGGCGCCTTCAGACCTCCTACCGGTGCTGCTCATCCACGGCCTGGGTCGCACGGCCTGGACCTGGCTGCCCATCGGCCGGCGGTTGGCAGGGGCGGGCTATCGAACGGTCGCTCCGGACCTGCGTGGCCACGGTGCCAGCGATGCCCCGCTCAAGGGCTACGAGCTCGAGTCGCTGGCGCTGGACATGCTCACCGTGGCTGCCGGCGCGGGCTGGGGTGAGGCCGTGGGTGGCCCATCGGTGGTGGTCGCCGGCCACGGCCTGGGCGCGATGGTGGCGGTCGAGATGGCGCGGCTGGAGCCGGTCTCGGTCGCCGGCGTGGCCGTCCTCGACAGTGGCTGGGAGGAGATGGCCGAGGCCACGCGCATGTTGCCCGACCAGCTGGTCGAGGCCATGCTCGAGCCCCCGGAGGTGCTGGCCTCCATGGCCACCTACCTCGCTGACCGGCGCGACTTCGATCCCGCCAGCTGGGACGCCGACCAGGAACGTGCGGCCCGAGCCCAGGTGACGGAGCGACATGCCGGGCACGTGGGCCCAATGACCAAGGGTTCTGTGATCCGCCGCTGCGTCGCGTCGATGTACGCCTACCGGCCGCTCGAGGCTCTCGCACAGACCCGCTGCCCGGTCTCCGTGCTGGTGGCCAGCCCGGGTACGGCCGACGACGAGGATGAGCGCGAACGCCGGCTGGCGATCGAGGAC
>CAYZDQ010000137.1:0-6219 GCA_964476955.1 uncultured Anaerolineaceae bacterium | reverse complement strand
GTCATCCGCAACGGCTTCGACGAGCTGGATGATCCCTGGTATCACCGGGGCACCACCCAGCACGCCTACCTCGAAGGCAACGACAACGTGGCCATCTGCGGGTTCCGTCCGCCGCAGTCGGGTCCGCGCACACGACGCCGTTCGCGCCTGGGCCTGCCCAGGTCTGGCGAGCACCCCATGTGTGGATCGTGCGCGCGCATGGTCGTGGCCCCACGCCCGCGCGTGCCCGTACCGGTGCAGGGCAGCCGCCCACCGGTGGCCGTGCCCGTGGCCCGTCCAGCACCCGATCAGCCCGTTCCTACGCCGGTCGCCCAGCCTGTGGCCGCGGCACCGGCCGGAACTCCGACCGCGCCGGCACCCGTCGCCCCCAACGCACCTGCGGCCGAGCCCTCGGTGTCGCCGTGGGTGCGCAACCGCACCGACGCCACCCAGGCCGACAACGTACGCAGCATCGACATCAGCGCCAGCCACGACAGCGGACTGCTGCAGCGGGGCGTGCACACCAAGATCGAAGACTGACCCTCCGGCATCGCCGGACGAGCAGGGAGAGGCCGCCTGGTACCCATGTGGTGCCAGGCGGTTGCTCGTTTCCCGGGACTGACTGAACCGCTCAGCCAGGAGCGCTACTCGGTGGGCTTGACCACGATCTTGAGCCCGACCCGCCCGACCAGGTCGTCGAATGCCTTGGCCGCCTCAGCCAGCGGGTAGGTCGCCGAGATCATGCCGTCGAGCGAGACGATGCCGTGGTCCGCCATCTCGATCGCCCGCAGCATGTGGATGGCCTTCATGCGGCGTGACCAGGCCACGGTCAGGCCCTTGCGTCGAGCCTCGCCCGCGGAGAACGAGTGCTGGTTGGTCGGCGGGATGCCCACCACCACCACGCGACCCCCGGACTTGGCCGTGATCATGGCCGACTCCAGCGCGGCATCCTCGCCGGCGACCTCGAACGCCACGTCCACCCTGGGCACATCGCGGATGCCCTCGGGCTGCCCATCGACGTCGGTCAGCCAGGCTTCGTCTGCGCCGGAAGCCAGGGCCGCTTCCACGCGGTGCTGCTTGGCGTCGGTGGCGATGACGCGACTCGCGCCCATGGCCTTGAGCGCGCGGATGGCGAAGAGGCCGATGGGACCGGCCCCGAACACGCCCGCGCTCATGCCCCGCTTGAAGTGGCCCAGGTCGATGCCGTGAAGCGCGATGCCCAGCGGCTCCAGCAACGCGATGTCGTCGCCCACCACGCTGTCCGGCGCGGGAAGCAGTAGTCGCTGGGGCCAGTTCATCAGCGTGCGCAGGCCGCCGTGGACCGGCGCGTGACCGAGGAAGCGCACCTTGGGACAGAGGTTGTTGTTGCCCGCGCGGCAGAACTCACAGGTACCGCAGGGGTTGGCCGGCTCGACGATGACGCGCTCACCTTCGCGCGGGCCGGAGACGACGACACCGCCCAGCTCGTGGCCCAGCACGAGTGGCTCATCGACGACGGACTCGCCGATCCCCCCGTCCTCGTACCAGTGGAGGTCCGAGCCACAAAGGCCGACCGCGGTGACACGTACGAGCTCCTCCCCGGGGGCGGCGACGGGCTCTGGTTCCTGGTGGACACGGACGTCTTTGGCGCCGTGTAGACGAAGTACTTCCATGACCCAACCTTAGCGGTGCCGGCTCGACCGCACGCCTGCCGGAACGACCCCCATAACGGTCCGGTTGGGAGGGTGCGCTACAACGGGCGCCGCAGGTGGATGTCCTCTGGCTCCAGCGCCAGGAGCTCGGCGCTGGGGCGGTCGGTGACCCGGAATCCGAGGCCCTGGTAGAAGGTCACAGCCGAATCGCTGGGCGTGGCCGAGACGTAGATCTCGACGGCACCGGCTTCGCGCGGCCCGGCGGTGAGGCGTTCGACGAGCTCGCGGCCGATGCCACTCCGGCGGTGATCGTGGCTCACGTGCAGGAACGCGAGCTGGGCCACGCCGGGCTCCACCTCCGGGGTCATCAGGCCGATGCCCACGAGCGTGCCACCAGGCACGAAGCAGCCCAGCGCTTGCGCACCTCTTCCGAGGTGACCACGGCAGAAGTCGATCATGTGGCCGAACGAGTGCTCGCCGGTCCCGTCTTGCCAGCCCGGGTCCTGCCAGTCGACGTCACGCGAGACGAGCCTGTCGCCATCCATGGCGTAGGCGGTGGTGATGTGTTCCGAACGGTCCAGCTCACGGAGCCGCTCGAGGTCAGCCAGCTCGATGTCGCGATAGGCGTAGTGCATGCCCGGATGATGCGCCCCGCGGGTCCAGGAGTGCCGGGGTGGTGCGTGCTGTCAACGTCTGCCACGGGCCGTCGCGTATCCTCATCACGTGGCCGATGCACGCGTGCCGTGCGCGTCGTCGTGTCACAGCCGTGAGGAGTCCTTATCGCCTGATGGCCACCGAGCATGTGCACGTGCCCGCGCACGCTTCTGACTGGGCCACACCCACCGCCACCCCTGCCCCGTCATGGGCGCCGGCGCCTGCCTACGAGCGGCCGCGCACGCCGGTCAACGAGGGCCTGGTGGAGGTGGCTGAAGCCATGCCTCCAGGCAAGGCGCTGGACCTCGGTTGCGGCGAAGGCCAGAACGCCATCTGGCTCGCCGAGCACGGCTGGATCGTCAACGCCGTGGACATGTCCCCGGGTGCCATCGCCGAAGCACGCGAACACGCTGCCGCGGCGAACGTCGATCGCACCATCGTCTTCGGTGTCGGCGACATCGCCAGCTGGGCGCCGGTCTCCCGCTACGACCTCGTCTTCTGCACCTTCGCCCTACCCGCTCGCGGCATGGGTCGCAGCCGCATGCTGGAGATGGCCGCTGCAGCCGTGGCCCCGGGCGGCACCATCCTGCTGACCGAGTTCGACAGCTCCCTGCGCCGCGACGGCTGGATGGCGGAGAAGTACCTCGTCTCGGTCGAGGAGCTGGAGCGTCACCTGGCCGGCTTCCGTGTCGACCACGCCGGCGTGCGCAAGGCCCGACACCGCCACGGCTATGAGGAGCGCGTCCTGCCGGTGGCCCACGTCATCGCCACCCGCCGCACGGACCTGCGCTCGAGCTTCTAGCTCCCGCGCCCACAGGCTGGTGCCTGAGGCCGTATCCTCGCGCGGTGACTGAACACGACCTGGGGGCATCCGGCCATATCGACTGGGAGGCCGCCTACCACGGCGCCGTCCCGGAATCACCCGTCGACCGCGACCTCGTGGCCCTGACTCGTGGGCTCGAGCCCGGCAACGCGCTGGATCTTGGCTGCGGTGCCGGGCAGGACAGCATCTGGCTGGCCCAGCAGGGCTGGCGGGTGCACGGCGTGGACATCGCTGGGGGCGCTATCGAACGCGCGGCCGCGGCAGCCTCAGGCGCCGGCGTGGAGGCCACCTTCGAGCGAGCCGATGTCACCATCTGGCGCACGAACGAACGCTACGACCTGGTGCTCAGCACCTATGCCCTGCCGCCACGCGGCGCCGGGCGCGTCCATGCCTTGACCACTGCTCGCGATGCGGTCGCGCCGGGCGGCTCGCTGCTCATCGCGGAGTTCGACGAGTCGCTGGCGGCTTCGGGCTGGATGACGGCCGAACACCTGGTCTCGCTCGACGAGATCAATGAGATGCTGCCCGGTTTCGAGCTCGAGCAGTCGGAGGTGAAGGTGGCAGCACACAGCCACGGGGACGAGACGGACGAGCTGCCCATCGTGCTGGTGTGGGCCCACCACCCGGGGCCGCTCAGGGTGGAGGGCTGAGATGCGAGTCATGGGCATGATCTCCGGTACCAGCGCCGACGCCATCGAGGCCGTCGTGTGCCAGATCGACGGTGCACCGCCGCGGTTGGAGCTGAAGGTGTTGATGGCGCAGTCGACACCCATCCCCCTGGAGCTGCAGCGGCGGATCCATGCTGCGGCCACGGTCGAGGGCAGCGACGTGGAGGCCATCTGCCTGCTCGACGCGGAGATCGCGGAGGCGTTCGCCGGCGCCGCCATCTCCGTGGCCGACGAGATGGGCGTGGGCATCGAGCACGTGGACCTCATCGGCTCACACGGGCAGACGCTCTGGCACGCGGTGCGCGAAGATGGCTCGGTGGCCAGCTCCCTACAGATCGGCAATGGCTCACGCATCGCGGAGCGGACCGGTGTCACCACGGTCAGCGACCTGCGCTCTCGAGACATCGCCGCCGGTGGGCAGGGAGCGCCCATCGTGGCCTATGTCGACTGGCTGCTCAGCCGCCACGAGACGGCATACCGCGCGGTCCAGAACCTCGGTGGCATCGGCAACGTGGCCTACCTGCCCCCGGTCGCGGACGAGGCCACCCGTCCGTTGGCCTTCGACACCGGGCCTGCCAACGTGCTCAGCGACGTGCTCATGACGCTCATCACCGACGGACGGCAGTCGTACGACCGCGACGGACTCACCGCCGCACAGGGCACGGTCGACGAGGACTGGGTCACCGAGCTGCTGACGGACCCCTACTTCGAGCAGGTGCCACCCAAGACGACCGGCCGCGAGCTGTTCAGCCCGGCCATGGGCGCCGAGCTCTTGGCTACCGGTCGGGCGCGGGGTCTCGCGGACGAGGACGTGGTGGCCACCATCATGGCCTTCTCGGCGGACTCGGTCGCCGACCAGTACCGCCGGTTCCTGCCGGTCGTGCCCGACGAGGTCATCGCCGCCGGTGGTGGCACGCGCAACCCGGTCTTCATGGCCCGCCTGGCCGCGGCGCTGCCCGCGGGCACGCGGCTGATGACCTACGAGGATCTGGGATTCGTGAGCCACCAGAAGGAGGCCATGGCCATGGCCGTGCTGGCCTACGAGACCTTCCACGGGCGGCCGGGCACGACGCCCGAGTTCACCGGCGTGCGCCACCCGGTACTGATGGGTGCCATCAACCCCGGGCGTCGGACCCCTCCCGCATGAGCCGCGAAGGGCGCACGACCGAGTCGCTCAACCCCAGCTCGTCGGCCCTCGACACCATGAGCGCGCTCGAGATCGTTACCCTCATGAACCAGGAGGATGCCTCGGTACCGACCGCCATCCGCCCGGCGCTGCCGGCCATCGCGGCCTTCGTCGAGGCTGCAGCCGAGCGGCTGCGAGGCGGCGGACGGCTGTTCTACGCAGGGGCAGGTACGAGCGGCCGGCTGGCCGTCCTCGACGCGGTGGAGTGCGTACCCACCTTCAGCGTCTCCCCGGAGCTGGTCACGCCGATCATGGCCGGTGGCGACAGCGCCCTGACCAAGAGCGTGGAAGGCGCGGAGGACGACGCCGAGCTGGCCCGGCGAGACTTGCAGGCGGCGGGCGTGGGTGCCACCGACGCCTTCGTGGGGGTCGCTGCCAGCGGCACCACGCCCTACGTCGTGGCCGCCCTGGAGTACGCGAGCGAGCGGGGTGCGGTCACCGCGGGCATCTCCAACAACGAACCTGCCCCGGTCCTGGACGCGGCTCACTTCGGCATCGCCGCGGTGACCGGGCCGGAGGTGCTCTCGGGCTCCACCCGGCTCAAGGCCGGCACGGCCCAGAAGCTCATCCTCAACATGATCAGCACGGCCCTGATGGTGCGGCTGGGCAAGGTCCATGGGAACCGCATGATCGACGTGGCCGTGTCCAACACCAAGCTCCGCCGTCGCGCCGAGGGCATCGTGGCCGACCTCGTCGGCTGTGCACCCGAGCGTGCGGCGTCCCTCCTCGACGAGGCCGACCAGGAGGTCAAGACGGCGGTGCTCATGGGACTGGCGGACGTGGACGCGACCACCGCTCGAAGTCGCCTACGGGCCACGGACGGCAACCTGCGCGGCGCCCTCGATGCCTGAGGCCCAGTCCCCCGTCGACATCCCGCCGACCGCCCCCATCCATCGGGACGGCCTCGAGCTTCGATACGGCCCGATCCCGCTCGTGTTCGGCCAGCACCCGACCGCCATCCAGGTCGACTGCACCCGCCCGACCAGCGCCCTCATCGACGAGACCGAGTACGAGCTGGTCCAGTTCCATCTCCACTGCCCCAGCGAGCACACCTTCGGCGGTACGCACGCGGCCATGGAGCTGCACCTCGTGCACGGTTCGCGGGACGGCCGGATCGCAGTCGTGGCGCTGATGTTCGTGGAAGGTCTGGCCGATCCGGCACTCCAGCCGCTGGTGTCCGCACAGGACGTCGTCGATCCGGCCACGCAGATCGACCTGACCGCCCTGATCCCGGAGGACCCCGCTCACGAGACCTACGACGGCTCGCTCACGACGCCA
>CAYZDQ010000136.1:0-6220 GCA_964476955.1 uncultured Anaerolineaceae bacterium | reverse complement strand
TGTTTCCCCCTTAGAAAAATGTCATAAAACGCATCCAGGGACCAGGCAAGGGGGGACAGCCTGCTGATAAGCTGCATGGATTCCGGCATCAGATATACGGGAACCATTATGCCGCCGATGGCAGCTGCGATGCCCTTGAGCAGGACGTTGCCGGCCTCGTGTCCATGGCGATCGTTGTAGACCTTGAAGTCGTCGAGATCGAGCATCAACAGGGCGAACGGTTCCTGGGCACGGATGGCCGAGCGCAGGTCGTCGCGGAACGTGCCGTGGTTGCGCAGGCCCGTGAGGGCATCGGTCTGCGCCCGTAGCTCGACGGCCTTGTGGGCGAGCGCGTTCTGGAGCGCGATCGAGACGTGCGCCGCGAACAGGCGCACCAGGTCGAACTCGCGGGGCTCGAAGCGAGCCTCCGCTCCGAGTCGCTTGAGGTGGAGCACGCCGATGACGCGATCGGGTCCACGCAAGGGCGCGAGGATGAGCGCGGCCGAGGCCACGCTGCCGCCCGGCCGACCCTGGCGGCTGACGCTACGAGCTTCGCCCGTGGCCAGCACCTCCGAGACGACCTCGCCCGAGTCGGGCAGCCGCCGGGCCATGAGCGCTTCGGCACCCACTCCGCGAGCGAGCAACGGCTCGAGCGTGTGCTCGGCCTGCTGGTGCACGTAGACGCCCAGCGTGTCGACCGGGATGAGACCGGTCAGGCTGTCGGCGATCTCGGCGATGACGTTGGCGGGATCGAGCGTGGTCAGGATGCGCTCGGTCACGCGCAACAGCTCGGCCTGGCTGCGCAACTGTCGGTCGAGGGTTCGCGCCTGGGCGCGCAGTCGCGTGTTGATGTGGGCATTGGCCATGGCCTGGGCGGCGATGGAGGCGTAGATCTCGAGGTAGCGCAGCTCGTCGGCGCTGAAGCGGTCCAGGCCCAGCTTGGCCAGCACGATGACGCCGATGGCCCGATCCTCGTACAGCATCGGCGCTACCAGCAGTGACTCGGCCAGCTCCTCCTCCGTACCGGGCACGTGCTCACCGCGGGGATCGGCCGCCGCATCCGGCAGGTACTGGGCCTGGCCGTGCTGGGCCACCCAGCCAGTGATGCCCTCGCCCACGCGCAGCCGCAGCTGCTCGCCTTCCTCGTCGGTGTAGGCGCCGATCTCGCCCCGCCAGGCCACCGGCACCAGATCCTCCTGGTCGACGCGATACACGCGCACGTTGTGGTAGTCGATGAGCCGCCGCAGCTCGAGGCAGATGGCCGCGCCGATCTCATCGACCGTGCTCAGGTGGTTGAGGCGTGCGCCCAACTCCGCGATGGAGTCGATGCGGGCTTCCCACTCAGCTGCCCGGCGATCGGTGCGGATCGGTGCCTCGTCACCCGAGCCCTGGGCCTTGAGCATGAATGCCTGCAGGTCCTCGACGAGGAAGCGACGATCGCCCCGGCTGTTCACGCGCAAGCACCGGAGGCGCCCCTGGTCGGCCCAGGAGCGCAGGGTGTTGGGGTGAACGCCCAACAGGCGGGCAGCCTTGGTGATCGGCAGCGATGCGGACTTCGGCAGGATGGTCATGGCAGCGTGCTGGTGGACGGAGGCCCCGTCCCGGGGGCGTCATGCTGCGGGAACCTCACAACTCCTCATATGGGACGTCCGTACCCCGGAGGCAGGGCCACGGTGCCCCCTCGCACCGGTGCCGCTTGTGAACGTGGCTCAGGCGCGTCGTGTGAGACGTGCCAGCAGCACCGTCGCGAAGGCGGTCGCGAGACCCAGCAGCACGACCTCGCCGAGGATCAGCAGCGGGTTGCCCACGAGGCCCGGGCCGCTCCCTTCAGAGCGCGGGTCACCGCCCTCCAGCACCGGTGCCAACAGGATCGACGGTGCGGGCGATGGGTCCGCACCGAGCACAGCCAGCGTCAGCAGCAGTGCCGCCGAAACGGCCAGCACCAGCACGGCCACAGGACGCAGGTGCCGATTCACGGCCCGATCAACAGCGCCACCAGCCCGAGCACGATGGCGATGGGCGCGGCGGCCAGCAGGCCCGAAGCCAGGAGCAGCTCGCTGCGGCGGTCGCCGGCCAGCACGCGCATGGCCTCGTCCTGGTCGAGTGTGGTCAGCAACAGCGGTCGGCCAAGCCCGGGGCCGAGCACGACCGAGCCATCCGGGCCGGTTCGGGGTACGCCGGCCGCGGTGCCGTGATCGACGGCGGAGACCTGTTCCACGCGCAGGCGCACCGGCGTCTGGGGCGGCAGCCCCGGCAGTGCGCCGCTCACGGCCTCCTCATCCACGTCGGCGGCTACGCCCTCCGACTCGCGGGGCACGACCACCAGGCCGTCACCGAGGGCGTCGGTATCGATGGACACCCGTGCACCTCGGTCGCTCAGCCCGAAGGGCACCGCCAGGCGCTCGTCGTCGAACGTCTGCCAGCCACTCCGGCCGCGCTGCTGCAGGCGTCGGCGACGGTAGACGAGGGGCTTGCCATCCTCGCCGGAGAACTCCTCGTCGCTGTCGATGCGACCGTGGAGTCGGATGTAGGCTTCCTCGCCCGAGGCCGCACTGGCGGCCGCCTCCTCCAGCGTGCGCTGCGGCGCGGACGCCAGCAGCCGGCCGACGCGCCAGGCCGAGCCGCTGCGACGCAGCAGCAGCCAGCCGGCGAGACCGGCGACCAGGCCGAGGATGATGAGGGCGAGACCGATCACGCTGGCGGGCACCCCCCGGACACGGTGAACGCGGACATGCAACGACCCGAAGGAACCTTCCACGCGACGTGGGCCGTGATGTCATCTTGGCCGTTAGTCGGTTCCCAGGCCCCTTCGGGTCGAGGCCGACGGTAGGCTTGCCCGCAGGCGGTGGTCAACGGTACGGATGGCTTATGTGGTGTCTGCACGCACCGACCTGTCCACCATTCATCCACAGTCCGCGCGAGCCCGCTCCGATCGGTCACCGCAACGGGCCGCCGGTGGCCGGGTCGAGCGCGGCCACGTCTCCGCCGTACGAGGTCAACGTGAGGGTCCCGCCCAGCAACTCCGCGGCCGCGATGACGTCGCTCTGGGCCACCCGCCAGCGTGTCTGCCCGGCCGGGTCGAGCGCGATCGTCTCCACCTCGCTCTGGACGATGACGTGCTCGATGCGCGGTGAGCCCAGCACGGCCACGATGGGCGTGCCCGAGAGCCGGGACCACAGCAGCTCACCGCTGCGGGCCGCGAAACCGTAGACACGGAAGCCGTACTTGATCACCAGCTGCATCTGCGTGTCCCAGAGCAGACCGGCCGGCTCATCGAAGACCGGCGAGGCGAAGCGCGCGGTCCAGGTGCCCAGCGGACCTTCGACGCGTAGCTCGGCGCGACACATGCGCACCGGGTCGCCACCGGCCAGCTCGACATGGTCGGTCAGACTGCCGCCGCTCTCTGAGAGGGCGAAGACCTCGTCGGAAGAGCCACTGCCGCCCCAGCGGAAGCGCGCGGCCAGGCCGCCGGGGTAGCCGACGGTGGCGCGTCCGACCTCGCTCACTCGGCCGCCGGCACCGGCGCGGTGTCCGCGGCGCAGGGCGCTACCAGCGCATCGGCCAGCATGGCCAGGGTGCCCGGGGCGATGGCGAACACCGTGGTCGATGTGCCGGCGGCGGCCCAGATCTCCTCGTAGCCGTCGAGCGCGGGGTCCATGACCACCGCGATGCTGTGCTCGTGGCCGAAGGGTGGCACGCCGCCGATGGAGTAGCCGGTCGCCGCTTTGGCTTCGCTCGCGCTCGCGCGCCGCAATCGCGGGCGGGCCGCGGCACTGGCCAGCTTGCCGATGTCCACGCGATCGGTGCCGCGCACCAGTGCGATGAGCGGCTCCACACCGGCTTCGTCACGCGCCGGGTCGACCGGGGCCATGAACACGAGGCTCTTGACGATCTGGCCCAGCTGCACCCCGATCGCGTCGGCCGCCTCCTGGGCCGTGTGCGTGGATTCATCGAAGGACACGATCTCGATCGAAACGCCGCGTCGTTCGGCCGCGGCACGAACGCGCTGGTTGGCGGGGTGGGCATCGTTGGGCATGGCCCCGAGTCTAGGACATCGGCCCCGGAGCGCCGGTCGCCCATCGCGGCCTCGGGTGTAGGATTCGGGTACAACCTCAGATGGGACAGGGGAGCGCCACGTTGGCGCTGAGAGTGCGGATCGCCGCAGACCCTCGGAACCTGATCCGGTTCGTACCGGCGAAGGGAGTCGAAGACGTCACCTCCGTCCCGCAGCAGACGGAGGTGTTCCTCGTCCATGGCCGTTCCCGCACAGGTGCTCATCGTCGCCGACGGCGACCTCGACGTCCCCCTGCTGGCCGAGCTCGCCGCCGCACCCGAACGCCCGTTGGTGATCGCCGCCGATGGTGGCGCCGCACGGGCCCTGAGCGCGGGCGTGCATCCGGACATCGTGGCCGGTGACTTCGATTCGCTCGAGGCCGCGGAGCGCGACCGGCTGGAGCGATCGGGCGTGGAGCTGCGGATCGCTCGCGTCGACAAGGACGAGAGCGACCTGGAGCTGTGCCTCGTGGCTGCCCTCGCGACCGGAGCCCGGCGCATCACCATCCTGGGCGCCTTGGGACTGGTGCGGCCGGAGCACAGCGTGGCCAATCTGCTGCTGCTGGGCGATCCCCGCCTGGACGGGGTCGAGGTGGTCATCGCCGGGCGCGGCTCGCGTATCACCCGCTGCGGCAGCGGTGAGGGGCCGGGTGCGCTGGAGGTCGAGGGCGAGCCGGGCGACTTCGTCTCGCTCTTCCCCTTGGGGGACGCCGTCGAAGGCGTGACCACGGTCGGCCTGCGCTTCCCTCTGACCGACGAGACCTTGCCGTTGGGCCCGTCCCGCGGCCTCTCCAACGAGCTCCTCGAGCGGAAGGCGCGTGTGACCTCGCGCCGCGGACGCCTGCTCGCCATCCACACCCGTCGGTCGACTGCCGACGCATCGCCTACAGGAGGCAGCTAGATGTACCGAACCCGTATCGCCGCCGGGCTGGCCGCCGGCCTGCTCGCCGCGGCCGCTCTGCCGGTGGCGGCCGAGGAGGCCACCGTCAGGCTTCTGACCCACGACTCGTTCTACCTGCCCGAGGGCTCCTTCGTGGCCTTCGAGGAGGAGCACGACGTGAAGATCCAGCTGCTGCCTGCGGGCGATGCCGGCTCGATGGTCAACCAGGCCATCCTCACCGCGGACGCGCCGCTGGCCGATGTGCTCTTCGGTGTCGACAACACGTTCCTCTCGCGCGCATTGGCGGCGGATATCTTCGAGCCCTACACCTCGGCCGCGCTGGCCGATGTGCCCGCCGAGCTGCAGCTCGACCCGGAAGGACGTGTCACGCCGGTCGACTTCGGCGATGTCTGTCTCAACCTCGATCGTTCAGCCTTCGAGGAGGGTGGGTTGCCCTGGCCGACCACGCTCGAGGACCTGGCCGACCCGGCCCTGGCCGGACAGCTGGTGGTCGAGAACCCGGCCACGTCCTCACCCGGGCTGGCCTTCCTGCTGGCCACGGTCGCCCACTTCGGCGAGGACGGCTGGGGCGACTACTGGGCCACGCTGCGCGAGAACGACGTGGCTGTCGAAGCCGGTTGGTCGGAGGCCTACTACGGCACCTTCAGCGGCGGCTCGGGCGAGGGCGAGCGGCCGATCGTGGTCTCGTACGCGGCCAGCCCAGTGGCCGAGGTGCTCTATGGCGCCGACCCCGAGGCGGAGGTCTCCCCCACGGCCTCGATGGAGGCCGGCTGCTTCCGCCAGGTGGAGTTCGCCGGGATCCTGCGCGGCACCGAGCAGCCGGAGCTGGCCGGCGCGCTCATCGACTACCTCCTGAGCCCGGTGGTCCAGGCCGAGATCCCGCTGGCCATGTTCATGAACCCCGCTCGGGCTGACGTGGCCCTGCCCGATGCCTTCCTGCAGCACGGTCTCGTGCCCGCGGCGCCGCTGGCCCTCGACCCGGCCGTCATCGACGCGGGGCGTGAGGCCTGGATCAGCGAGTGGACCGACATCGTCCTGCGCTGACGCGCGGCTGGGCCCTGGCGCTGGCGGTCCCGCCGCTGGTCTTCCTGGGCCTCTTCTTCCTGTGGCCGGTGGCCAACATCCTGGCCCTCGGCCTGGCGCCGGAGGGGCAGCTCGAGCTGGGCGGCGTGCTCAGTACGTGGGCGCGCCCGTTCGTGCTCGATACCGTCCTCTTCACGCTGGCACTGGCGGGCCTGTCCACGGCCCTGACGCTGCTGCTGGGGCTGCCCGCAGCCTGGGTCTTCG
>CAYZDQ010000135.1:2291-6249 GCA_964476955.1 uncultured Anaerolineaceae bacterium | reverse complement strand
CGTTCACCCGTGGTGGGGGTAGGACACACGGCAACGCTAGGGGTCCCGTTCACCCGTGGCGGGGGTAGGACACTCGGCAACGCCAGGGCCCCGGGCATACGTCGGCCCGCACCGAACGGCACGGGCCCGAGCGTCGTGGCCGCGGCCGGCGCCGCGGCGTGGCTAACCCTTGGCGGCGAGCTCCGCCTGGGCCTGAGCCCAGTCAGCCTCGAATTGGGCGATGCCCTTGTCGGTGAGCGGGTGCTTGATCATCTGCTGTACGACCTTGAAGGGCACGGTCGCGATCTCGGCGCCGGCGATGGCGCCATCGATGACGTGACGCGGCGAGCGCGTGGAGGCCACGATGATCTCCGCTTCGAGACCCTGGACCTCGAGCACCGCCGCGAGCTCCCGGACCATGTCCAAGCCCTCGAAGGCGATGTCGTCGAGACGACCGACGAAGGGAGACAGGTAGGTCGCGCCGGCCTTGGCCGCGAGCAGGCCCTGGGCCGTGCTGAAGATGAGCGTGCAGTTGGTCTTGATGCCCTCCTCGGCGAAGGTCGCGATGGCGCTCAGGCCGATCGCCGTCATGGGCACCTTGATGACGATGTTCGGCGCGATCTTCACGAACTCGCGACCTTCTCGCAGGATGCCCTCGAGATCGTCCGCGATGACCTCGGCGCTGACGGGGCCGGACGTGATGCTGCAGATCTCCTTGAGGACGTCCTCGTAGCTGCCGCCGCCAGCCTTGGCGAAGAGCGTGGGGTTGGTGGTGACACCGTCGAGCACGCCCCAGCTATGGACGGTGCGGATCTCGTCGATGACAGCGGTATCCAGGAACAGCTTCATGAGGACTCCTCGGATGGAGAGAACGGGTCAGTACCACCATTGTACGGCCGCCGAAGGGCCGGCGGAATCGTGCCCGAGTGCGCCACGAGCACCCGCCGCTACGGTCGGGCGGCACCCGCTCGCCCACCGGCCTGGCCTATTCGTGTGGCGACTGACCGGGCCGGATCGACCGACCTGCCGGGCCGAGCCATTCCCCCATGGGCATAGGATCGCCTCGAACTTCGCCGATTCATGCGGCTCACGACTCGAAACGCCAAGATGCGCCTCGCCAGGCCGGCATCTCGGTCGAGTCATGCATCAGGCGAATGGGCGGTGGCCCTGAGGCGCCCCACCCGAGCTAGGCCTCCTCGGCGACCTCTGCCGACGCGCGCAGCGCTGACACGCCGTCAGCGGAAGCCTCGACCGGTACCTGCACCGGTGCCGAGCCGGACTCTTCGATGGCCGCGGCCATGAAGCCAGCGAACAACGGGTGTGGCTTCTCTGGGCGGCTCTTGAACTCGGGATGGAACTGGCTGGCCACGAACCAGGGGTGGTCCCTGAGCTCCACGATCTCCACCAGGCGCCCGTCGGGCGACTGGCCCGCCAGCAGCATGCCCGCTTCCTCGAGGGCCTCTCGGTAGCTGTTGCTGACCTCGAAGCGGTGGCGGTGGCGCTCGTAGATGAGCTCCGCGTTCTCGTAGGCGTCGGCCACCTTGGTGCCAGGCTGCAGCTTGGCCGGATACAGGCCCAGGCGCATGGTGCCGCCCTTCTCTTCCATGTCGCGCTGGTCGGGCATGTAGTCGATGACCGGCGCCTCGGTGAAGAGGTCGAACTCGGTGGAGTTGGCATCGTCCTTGCCCAGCACCCCACGGGTGAACTCGATGACGCCGCACTGCAGGCCCAGGCACAGGCCCAGGTAGGGCACCCGGTTCTGACGCGCATAGCGGGCCGCGAGCAACTTGCCTTCGATGCCGCGGTGGCCGAAGCCGCCGGGTACGACGATGCCGGCCACACCGGCCAGCTTCGACTCGTAGTCGTCCTCGGTCAGGCTCTCGGAATCGACCCAGCGAAGCTTGATGTCGTAGCCCAGGGCCCAGCCGGCGTGGTCGAGCGCCGCCATCACCGACATGTAGGCGTCGGGCAGCGCGATGTACTTGCCCACGAGTGCGATCTCGAGCTCGGGCTTGGGCGCCTTGATGCGATCGACCAGCGCGCGCCAGCCGGCCAGGTCGGGCTCGTGCACCTGGTCTTCGAGGCGGAGCAAGCGCACGACGAGGTCGCCCAGGCCCCAGTCCTCGAACTGCAGCGGCACCTCGTAGATCGTGTCGGCCGTGGCCGCGGGCACCACCGCGTCGACGTTGACATCGCAGAAGAGCGCGATCTTCTCCCGCAGCTCATCGTCTACGTAGTGGTCGCTGCGGGCGACGATGATCTCGGGCTGGATGCCGATGCTGCGCAGCTCCTTGACCGAGTGCTGCGTGGGCTTGGTCTTGAGCTCACCGGTAGCCGCCAGTGCCGGCAGCAGCGTCACGTGCACATAGAGCACGTTGTCGCGACCCACGTCCTTGCGCATCTGGCGGATGGCCTCGAGGAACGGCAGTGACTCGATGTCGCCGACGGTGCCGCCGACCTCCACGATGATCACGTCGGCGGAGCCATCCCGGGCCACGCGCCCGATGCGCTCCTTGATCTCGTTGGTGATGTGCGGGATGACCTGCACGGTTCCGCCGAGGAAGTCACCGCGGCGCTCCTTGGCGATGACCGACTGGTAGATGCGGCCGGTGGTGACGTTGCCCAGCTGGCTCAGGTTCTCGTCGATGAAGCGCTCGTAGTGGCCCAGGTCGAGGTCCGTCTCGGCACCGTCGTCGGTGACGAAGACCTCACCGTGCTGGTACGGCGACATCGTGCCCGGGTCCACGTTGACGTACGGGTCGAGCTTCATGATGGAGACAGAGAGACCCCGGCTCTTGAGCAGGCGACCGATCGACGCAGCCGTGATGCCCTTGCCCAACGATGAGGTGACTCCACCGGTCACGAAGACATACTTGGCCACGGGTCACTGCTCCAACTGGGGGTTTGTCCGATGCTACCGAATCCGGGAGCCGGACGCGAGCCCGGGGTCCTGTCGCACCGGGCTAGGTCTCGAACGGCGAGCCCTGGCCCTCGAACGGGTTGCGGAAGTTGTCGATCGAGATGTCCGGGACGTGCACAGCGTCCGGCGTGCTCAGCACCCACATGAGCGCGTCGGCAACGGTCTCCGGTGGGATGAAGTGCACCCGCTGCTCCGCGCTCAGGCCGGGCGCATGCTCGTCCCAGAACGAGGTGTCCGTCGCTCCCGGCGACAGCAGGTGCACGCGGATGCCGACCTTGTGCAGCTCGACTCGCAGTGCTGCGGTGAGTCCCTCCAGCCCCCATTTGGCCGCGCAGTAGGCGGTGCGGTTGTCCTCGCCGACCTTGCCCGCCGCCGACCCGATGTTGACGATGACTCCCTGGCCCCTGGCTCGCATCGAGCGAAAGACTGCCCGGGTACAGAGGTAGGGGCCCTTCAGGCAGCTGTCGATCGTTCGGTCCCAGAAGGTCTCATCGGTCTCCAGCAGGCTGGCCGGCGGTCCCCAGAAGGCGCTGTTCACGAGCAGGTCGACCTGGCCGAACCGGGCTGTGACATCGTCGACCATGGATTCGACCGACGCGCGATCGGTCACATCGGCGGTGAAGCCGGTGGCCTCCCCTCCCGCGCTCCGGATCTCGGCTTCGGCCTGACGCAGCGCCGTCTCGGTGCGAGCGACGAGCGCGACCTTGGCACCCGACCCGGCGAGGCGGTCCGAGATGGCCCGGCCCATGCCTCGTGTCGCGCCCGTGACGATGGCAACGCTTCCCTCGAGTTCCATCTTCTCTCCTTCCACGTTGGCGACTCGTGAGCGTGCGGGCACCAACGGTCAGGCCTCGGCCAGCCGAATCCGGCCCCTCCGTCAGTCGCCCGTCGACTCGACCGCGTCGCTGACCTTGCTGCCAGCGAGGTCCTCGAGCGCGGTCACCAACCCGGAGTGGTCGTAGTCGCCACGCCCGTTGGCATCAGCAGCACGCATGAGCTGCTCGACGACGGCCGCGGCGGGCAGGGCCACACCGGCGTCACGGGCGAGCTCGAGGGCGT
>CAYZDQ010000135.1:0-2281 GCA_964476955.1 uncultured Anaerolineaceae bacterium | reverse complement strand
TCTTAAGGTCCTTCAGGTGCAGGCGGATGCGGAAGCCCGGGTCGAAGGAGCCGGTGAGGAAGTTGTCCCGGCGCATCTCGAGCACCTTGGTGGCGGCCAGGCCACCCTGCAGCACGTCGGCGATGCGGGCCGGGTCCACGCCCGCCTTGGCGCCCAGGACGAGCGCCTCCGAGACGGCCTCGATGACGACCCCGACCACGACCTGGTTGCAGACCTTCACCACCTGCCCCGCACCGGCGGGGCCACAGTGCACGATCGTCGCGCCCATGACCTCGAGCAGCGGGCGGGCGCGCTCGAAGGCGGCCTCGTGCCCGCCGACCATGACCGAGAGCGTGCCCGCGATGGCGCCCTTGTCGCCACCGCTCACGGGCGCGTCGAGAGCCGCGGCGCCCACGGCCTCGGCCCGCGCGGCGAGGTCCCGCGCGGTGGCCGGGGCGATGGAGCTCATGTCGATGGTCAGCCAGCGGGCGCGCAGGGCCTCATAGGCGCCTTCGGAACCGAGGTACACCTGCTGCACCTGGGGGGAGTCGGGCAGCATCGTGATGAGCACGTCGGTGTCAGCCGCGACCTGCCTGGGTGAGGCCCCCGCGGTGGCACCCTCGGCCACGAGCGCGTCGGTGGCCTCGGCCACGATGTCGAGCACGGTCAGTTCGTAGCCCGCGGCCATGAGGTTGCGGGCCATGGGCCTACCCATGATGCCCAGCCCGATGAAGCCGATGGTGGGCTTGGGATCAGTCATCGGTCAGCCTCCATGTCCTCGGGGCGGATGTTGTCCACCTGGCCGTAGATGAAGAGGAGCTCCACGTGGCCGCCCGGTTCCCACTCGAAGACATGCCACTCGAGCGCCGGAGTATTGACGGCGACACCGAGCTCGAGGTCGATACGCTCGGTCAGCTCGGCGCGGCTCGGTCCCCAACGCACCCAGGCCCGGTCGGCGCTGAGTACGTAGATCGTCTCCTCGGCGTGGTTGTGCGGCTCCATCGGACCGAACTCGTCCGCATACATGGCGGTGCCCACGGTCATCTCCTCGCTGTCGAGCGCGGAACTGCGGCCCACGAAACGGCGGATGCCCCGGCCCGGGAGCGGATCCACCGCGATCTCCGAGCGCTTGATGGATCTCATGGCGTGGTCCTTCCTGTGACGGCGTCAGCCGCAGAATGGCGTGATGGGCAGCCCGGATAGTCCGGGCTCGATGACGAACAGGCCGCCGGCATGGGGTTGCTCGGCGACCTCGGTGGCGCTGAGCCCGTCGCGGGCGCTGGTCACGTAGAGATGGTCCAGGTCCGGACCACCGAAGGCACAGCTAGTGGTGCGCGCCGCAGGCAGATCCACGGTGCGCTCGAGCTTCCCCGCGGGTGTGAACCGGCGCACCGCCCAGCCGTCGTAGAAGGCCACCCACAGGCCGCCCTCGGCGTCGATAGTCATGCCGTCGGGGATGCCGAATGCTTCGTCGAAGCGGATGAACGGGCGGCGATCGGTGGCACTTCCGGCGGCCACATCGAAGTCGAAGACATCCATGCGCTGTGTGGGCGTGTCGATGTAGTACATGAGCCTGCCGTCCGGACTCCATTCGATGCCGTTGGAGATGGTCACCGGCGCCGCGATGGCTTCGACCGTGCCCTCGCCGTCGATGCGGTAGAAGGTGCCTGCGTCCCGGCGCGCGTCAAGGGCCATGGTGCCGCCCCAGAGTCGACCGGCACGGTCGGTCTTGACGTCGTTCAGGCGAGTGGTCTCGTCGTCGGGTTCGACCGCCGTGAACGATCGCACCTCACCGTCGTCGGAGTCGGTCACCCACACGCCGTCCTGCAGGCACAGGGCGAGCCCACCTTCAGCGCGGGGCAACACGGCTCCAGCCATCTGCGGGAGGCCACGAGTCCAGACCGTGCCCGAGGCCGGATCGAGGCGATGGATGCGACGTCCGGCGATGTCGGTCCAGAGCAGCGACCGCCGGGACACGTCCCAGGCTGGTCCCTCCCCGATGAGGTCGGCCGCGTCGACCGCCAGTGTCCACTCACGGCCCATCTCGGTCCTCCCCTCCGCTCGCGGTTGCCTCGTCGAGTCGCATGCACTCGACCCGGGCCGCGAACTCGACGTTGTGCCAGTGGGCCATGGCCTCGAAAGGCGGAGCGCCCGAGACCACGACCAGTCCCTCCGTGGTCACCATGAGCACATGGCGCATGCCGTTCCGGGCAGCCGTGGCGATGGCTTCCTCGATGGTCGGCACGAGCGACGGTCCGGCCAGCCGATCGGATTCGACGATATGAGCGCCGAGGTCCGGCAC
>CAYZDQ010000134.1:0-6259 GCA_964476955.1 uncultured Anaerolineaceae bacterium | reverse complement strand
TGATGGGTGAGAACGGCGCGGGCAAGTCCACGCTCATGAACGTCCTCTACGGGCTGGCCAAGCCGGATGAGGGCGAGATCCTGCTCGACGGCGAGGTCATCGACATCGCCGATCCCACCGATGCCATCGACCGTGGCATCAGCATGGTCCACCAGCACTTCATGCTGGTTCCGGTCCTGACCGTGGCCGACAACGTGCTCCTGGGTAAGGAGGCCATGCGTGGTCCGGTCTTCATGGACCAAGGTGAAGCGCGTAGCCGCATCCGCGAGCTGGGTGAGCGCTTCGGCTTCGACCTCGATCCCGACCAGCGTATCGACGACCTGTCGGTCGGCTGGCAGCAGCGTGTGGAGATCCTCAAGGCGCTGTACCGCGAGGCCCGCATCCTCGTGCTCGACGAACCCACCGCCGTGCTCACGCCGCAGGAGACCGTCGAGATCTTCGCGGTCCTGCGCCGGCTGGCGGCCGAGGGCCACAGCATCATCTTCATCAGCCACAAGCTGTACGAGGTGCTCGAGGTCGCCGATCGCATCACCGTCATCCGACGCGGCAAGGTCGTGGGTAGCCGCATCCCCAGTGAGACGGACGAGGATGACCTCGCAGAGCTGATGGTCGGCCGAGAGGTGCAGTTGACCGTCGACCGCGGCGAGAGCCACCCGACCGAACCCACCCTGCGCATCGAGGACCTGCGCGTCGCCGGCTCGCACGGCGGAGACATCGTCGATGGCATCAGCCTGGAGGTTCGGGCCGGCGAGATCCTCGGCATCGCCGGCGTGGCCGGCAACGGACAGGATGAGCTGGTCGGGGCCGTCACCGGCCTGCGCCAGCCACGTTCGGGCACCATCACGCTCGCCGGCGAAGACGTCACCAACGACGGCCCGCGAGCGCTGCACGGCAAGCAGGTGGCCTATGTGCCGGCCGACCGCCATCGGTTCGGACTCGTGCTCTCCTTCCCGCTCACCGACAACGTCGTGCTTACCGACTACTACATGGAGCCCTACTCGCGCGGCGTGGTCCGTGACGAGGCCGCCATCGCGGAACGCGCCGAGGAGGCCATCGGCCAGTACGACGTGCGCACGCCCTCGGCCGAGGTCACCGCCGGGACCCTCTCCGGCGGCAACCAGCAGAAGCTCATCGTGGCCCGCGAGTTCGACCGGGAGCTCAAGCTGCTCGTGCTCGACCAGCCGACGCGAGGTCTTGATGTCGGCAGCATCGAGTTCATCCACAAGCAGATCATCAAGAAGCGCGATGCCGGCACGGCCGTGTTGCTCGTGAGCGCGGAGCTCGACGAGGTGTTGGAGATCTCCGACCGCATCGCGGTGATGTACCGGGGCAAGATCGTCGACATCGTCGACGGACGCACCGCCAACAAGGAAGCGGTGGGCCTGCTCATGGCCACCGGTGGCAAGGGCGGCCAGCCCGCCCCCTCGGAGCCGGCATCGTGATCGACAAGCTGATGAGCCGCTCCCTTCGCGGCCAGCTGGCCATCACCGGCGGCGCCGTCTTCCTGGCCCTGGTCGTAGGCGCGGTCGTGATGGTCGCGACCAGCCCGATCATCAAGGGCGAGCTCGATCCCTTGTTGTGGGCAGAGGCGTACCTGGCCCTGCTCCAGGGCGCGACCGGCATCGCCATCGCCTTCGATCCCTTCAGCATCGAGTTCAAGGGCCTCAACGGCGTCATCGACACGCTCGTGCGTGCCACGCCCTACATCCTCGGCGGCCTGGCCGTCGGTCTCGGCTTCAAGGCCGGCCTCTTCAACATCGGTGCCCAGGGCCAGTTCCTCATGGGCGCGCTGGGCGCGGTCATCGTGGGCATGGCCCTCTCCGACGCCCCCTCGTTCATCGCGGTCCCGCTGGCGCTGCTGGCCGGCCTCGCGTTCGGCGCCGCATACGGCTTCATACCCGGCTGGTTGAAGGCCTACACCGGTGCCCATGAGGTGGTCGTCACGATCATGCTCAACTTCGTCGCCATCCAGATCATCTCGTGGGCGGTGAGCGGTCCCTTGCGGGCGGCCGGTGCACCGTTCGCCCGTACCCCGGACGTTGGCAACGCCACGCTGTGGGTGCTGGGCGGCAGCCCCGGGCACCTGCTCCACTCGGGCGTGATCATCGCCTTCCTGGCGGTGCCCATCGTGTGGTGGGTCCTCTACCGTTCGACCATCGGCTTCGAGATCCGGACGGTCGGTGCCAACCCCGACGCGGCGCGCTATGCCGGCATGCGGCCGAAGATGCTGCTGATCCTGACGATGTCCGCCAGCGGCCTGCTGGCTGGCCTCGCCGGCGGCATCGAGATCCTGGGCGTGCAGCACTACCTGCCGGCGGCCTACGCCAGCACGGTCGGATTCGACGCCATCACCGTGGCGCTGCTGGGCCGGTCCAACCCGTGGGGCATCCTCTTCGGCGGCCTGCTCCTGGGTGCACTCCGCGCCGGAGCGCCGTTGATGCAGATCGCGGCCGGAGTGCCGGTGCAGATGATCGACATCCTCCAGGGCGTGATCCTCTTCTTCCTCGCCGCCGACCTCATCGTGCGCTGGGTCTTCCGCATCCGTGACGCGAAGGGCACCGACGCTGACGAGTTCAAGACGGTGACCAGCAGCTATGGCGGCTCGTCCGCCGCGGGAGCGTAGGGGGCGCCGTGGAATTCCTCTTCGACATCCCCATCATCGGCATCCTCTTCCAGCTCATCGACTACATGATCCGGGTGCTGACCATCAACGGTGCGGTGATCCTGGCACTGGCGGCACCGATCGCGCTGGGCGCCCTATGCGGCTTCATGAACGAGCGCTCCGGCGTGGTCAACATCGGCATCGAAGGCATGATGATCGCGGCGGCCTTCGCCGGCTGGTTCGTGCCCTCCACGGTGGTGCAGCTGTTCCCCGAGCAGCCCAAGGCCGACTTCATCTTCGGCGCTACGCCGGCGCTCATGATCGGCCTGGCCGCAGCGGTGCTCACGGGCATGCTCGTGTCGCTCGTCCATGCCTGGCTCTCGATCACGGTGAAGGCTGACCAGATCATCAGCGGCGTGGTCATCAACATCGTGGCCCTGGGCGCGACCGGCTACCTCATCATCATCCTGAGCGCTTCGTCTCCGCCGTCGGCCGGCCGCTTCGCGCCCTACGTGCCGCCCGAGGCCCTGACCGAGTTGCCCTTCGTGGGTTGGCTCTTCAACATGTTCCTCAACCAGGGCCCGATCACGATGTCGGTCATCTTCCTCGCGATCCTGCTGCAGATCCTGCTCTTCCGCTCGCGCTGGGGCCTGCGCACTCGATCGGTCGGCGAGCACCCCAAGGCCGCCGAGACGGTGGGCATCGACGTCATCAGGCTGCGCTATCGCAACGTCATCCTGGGCGGTGTCTTCGCGGGCCTGGCCGGCGCCTGGTTCACGCTCGACTTCGGGACCTCGTTCCAGGCAGGCATGACCAACGGTCGCGGCTTCATCGCGCTGGCGGCACTCATCTTCGGGCGCTGGCTGCCGATGGGAGCCTTCGGGGCGGCCATGCTCTTCGCCGCCGCCAGCTCGCTCTCCATCGCCATCCGCACGGTCCCACCGACCGGCGATCTGGGCACCATCCTCACGGCCATCCCGGACCAGGCCTGGTCAGCCCTGCCCTACCTCGTGACGATCATCATCCTCGCCGGCGCCGTCGGTCGCAGCGTGGCCCCGGCTGCGGTGGGCAAGCCGTACGAACGCGAGAGCGCGTCGTAGCCATCGGCGCACGGTGAGGCGGTGAGGCGGCTTACGGCAGCGGTAGGTGAGTCCACTAGGCTGGTGAGATGAACGACGTCGAGGCGGGTATCCGCCTCATCGACAGCACGCCCTCGGCCGAGGACAAGCTGCCGCTGCTCGACGACGCCGGAGCCATCGAGCTGCTCCGCTCGGCGCGCCGGATCGCGATCGTGGGCGCCTCGTCACTGCCCTGGCGGGCCTCCAACTCGGTCATGCGCTACCTGTCGAGCCACGGCTACGAGTGCGTGCCCGTGAACCCCAAGCGCACCGAGGTCCTCGATCGCGTCTGCTATCCCTCGCTCGAAGCGGCCGTGGCTGCCACCGGCGCTTTCGACATCGTGGACGTCTTCCGCCGGCCCGAGTACACGCCTGCGGTCGCCCGCTCGGCGGTGGCCACCGGCAGCGGCGCACTGTGGCTACAGCAGGGCGTCATCAACGCCGAGGCGGTGCGCATCGCCCACGAAGGCGGCCTGGCCGTGGTGATGGACCGCTGCACCGCCGTCGTCCATCGACACCTGCGCTGAGCGGAGCTGGCCAGAGTCGACCGGACCGCACACGAAGGTCCACATCCGCACGCCCCGATGGTCCTGCAGCACGGACCGTGGCCGCCGAATACCATGACGGGGTCGTCGACGAGCCTGCCAAGGAAGGGACCCCATGCGCAGCAACCCCGTGTACCGGATGATCCTGGGCGCAGCCGCCCTGACGCTGGTGGCCAGCAGCGCGGTCAGCGCGCAATCCGATACGCAGCTACCCACCGACACGCGCTTCCCCGAGGAGTTCGGCGCGACGCTGCTCACCTCCGTGGTGACCAACGCGCTCGATGACGAGGCCACCAACGCCCTCGTCGAGAAGACCGTGCGCGAGTACCACGCCAAGCTGGGCGGGCGTGATCGGGACGCGGCGGCCAAGCCCAAGAAGAACAAGGAACAGCCGGTGGGCGGGATGCTGGCCATCCCACCGTTGCCGGACACCGACCGCGTCACGCAGGCCGTGCTCGACGTCACGGGCAAGTTCCGGCCCGACCTCGTGGTCGTCTCCGGGGGCGACGGCCAGACCAACGCCGGCATCGCCCGATCGAGCGAGAACTCGGTCATCGTCGACCTGGGCCAACCCCTTCCCTGCGTCACCAGCACCGGCCAGCCAGACCCGAGCGGCGAGTGTGCCGGCAGCGCCTTCGCCATCCCCTTCAGCTATGCCGCGGTCGAGTACGCGGTGGAGGATGCGGCCTATCT
The DNA here is from genome assembly GCA_964476955.1 of uncultured Anaerolineaceae bacterium. Classification (GTDB taxonomy): domain Bacteria; phylum Chloroflexota; class Limnocylindria; order Limnocylindrales; family CSP1-4; genus JAFMJV01. The sequence continues at coordinate 1,301 of CAYZDQ010000134.1, read as the reverse complement.
CGCTGGTGTCGTGGCGGCGCGCCTGAGTCGCGATTCCATCGGCGTCATCAGCGGCTACGAGGGCTGCCGCGAGTGCGAGCGCTACGTCCAGGGCTTCATCAACGGCGCCCGCAGCGTGGAGCCGGAGATCGTCATCGAGACCGCCTACCTGGCCAACGACGAAGTCGGTGGCTTCAGCGACGGCGAGAGCGCCAAGACCTTCACCGAAGCCTTCCTTGACGTCTACCAGCCCGACGTCCTCCTGCCGGTCGGCCGGGCGGCCACTCCGGGCATGATCGAGGCCGCCTGTGATGCGGGCGTCTACGCCATCGGCACCGGCTGGGACGTGCGTGCCACGCGGCCGAACCTCGACTGCGTCATGGCCAGCGTGACCAAGGACGTGGAGCGCGGCATCACCGACGCGATGTACCTCTTCTCCTCGGGCCAGAACCGCCCGGTGATGACGTACGACCTGGCCAACGGCGGTGTGGCACTCACCGATGAGTGGTCGCGCATCGCGACGCTACCGGTCGATACGGACGAGTTCTACCAGGAAGCCGACCGCATGATCCGCACCGGCGAGATCGAGGCCTGTCCTGATGAGTGCGGCGGCTCCGTTACCATCGCCGCCGAGACCTCCTCCGGCGAGTGACGCCGGGATCGCCTTCCGCTCCTAGCGGATGACGAGACCGACCACGATCGAGACGACCCCGCCGCCGGCGACGATCGCCCACAGCACCAGACGCTGACGCATCTGCGCGCGCATCTCGTCTGCGCCGGTGGGCCCGTCGGCCTGCACGCCGGTCTCCTTCCCCCGCCAGGATTCGTAGCGGTCGAGGTTGGCTTGCGTCTGGTCAAGGCGACGGACGGTAGCGAGCGGCCCCCGCATCCGCAGGACAGCCACGGCGATAGCGACGACGCCGCCGGCGATGAGCACCAGCCCCAGGATCTCCATCTCCCCTACTCCACCTCCAGACTCTCGCGGATGAGTTGCTGCACGAGGCCGGCGTTGGCCTGGCCGCGCGTCTTCTTCATGATCTGACCGGTGAGGAAGCCGACCGCCTTCTTCTCGCCGGCACGGATGTCTGCGACCGCAGCCGGATTCTCCGCGATGACCTCGTCGACCGCGGCCTGCAGGGCTCCGGCATCGCTGATCTGGCGGAAGCCGGCCTCAGCCACGATATCCGCCACCGGGCGACCGCTGCGTCCGACCCGGAGCAGCACCTCCTTGGCGTTGGTGCCGCTGATCTCTCCGTCCTCCACCAGGCGCACCAGCGCTGCCAGCTCGGCGCCGCCGATGCGCGCCACATCCACTTCGGGAT
>CAYZDQ010000133.1:0-6278 GCA_964476955.1 uncultured Anaerolineaceae bacterium | reverse complement strand
AGAGCAGGGGACTCCGGCATGAGTGACGACCTCCAGGGCATGTCGCCGTACTCGACCTTCATCGCCGGTCTCTGCCGCTTCGGCCTGCAGGCGATCGGCCGGGTCCGCGTGTCGGGCCTGGAGGAGCTGCCCCAGGACGGTCCGCTCATCGTCGCGGCCAACCACATGAGCAACGCCGACCCGCCCTTCATCGGCGGCTGGCTCAGCCCCGCGCTGGGGCGTCGGCCGGTCTTTCTGGCCAAGGAAGCGCTCTTCGTAGGCCCGCTGGGGATCCTCATCCGCTCGCTCGGCGCCCAGCCGGTCAAGTCCGGCGGTAACGACATCGGCGCCTATCGTGTAGCCAAGGGCATCCTCGACAAGGGCGGGGTCGTGGCCATCCTGCCGGAGGGCACCCGTTCGTTCGACGGCACCATGACCGAGCCCAAGCCCGGAGTCTCGATGCTGGCCACGCGCACCGGCACGCCCGTGCTGCCGGTCGGCATCAGCGGCACCGATGAGCTCATCGGCCGGGAACGGGTGCTGCCTAACTTCGGCAGCCGCATCAGCCTGCGCGTAGGTCGTCCGTTCACCATGACCATCCCCAAGGGCGTCCACCGCCGAGCTGCACTGGAGGCCGCCGACGCGGAGCTGATGCGCCGCATCGCCGCGCTGGTGGAACCGCGCCACCGCGGGAAGTGGGAGCCCTGGCCCGAGGCGTAGCGACGCCACCGACCGCGCCAGATCTCCTCGCGGGCCAACAAGTAGCGCCGATGCGATACTTGCCGTCCCATGGGAACCGTCACCGAAGTCCGCATCGCCCGCCGCACCGGCTTCTGCTATGGCGTGCGTGAAGCCATCGACGCTGCCCGCATCAGCGCCGCCGAAGGCAAGACCACGCACACGCTCGGCCAGGTCGTCCACAACGAGGGCGTCAACGCCAAGCTGCGCGAGGAGGGTGTGGTCCCGGTCAAGGCGCTCGACGAAGTGGATGAGGGCAGCTCGGTCGTCATCCGCGCCCACGGCGTCACACCCGATGTGATGACGGCCGCGCACCGACGGGAGCTGGAGGTCATCGACGGCACCTGCAGCTGGGTGACCCAGGAACAGAAGGAGCTGGCGGCACTGGTGGAGGAGGGCTACACCGTGGTCCTGCTGGGTACGCCCAACCACCCTGAGGTCGTGGGCCTGCTCGGCTTCGCACCCGATGCCATCCTCGTGGACGAGGAAGAGGACTGGGTCAAGATCCCGCGACGCAAGCGCATGGCCCTGCTCACGCAGTCGACCCAGCCACCGTGGAAGTTCGAGAAGCTCGCGGGCTACCTCACGACCCGTGCCCACGAGCTGAAGATCGTCAACACCGTCTGCCCCGTGACCATCCGCCGCCAGGAGGACACCACCGACCTGGCGCAGGCGGTGGACCTCGTGGTCGTGGTCGGCGGACGCAACAGTGCCAACACCCGCGAGCTCACCCGTCTCGTCGGCATCGTGGGCAAGCCCGCCCTGCAGATCGAGCGCGCCAGCGATCTCGAGGATGCTGCCGCCTTCGAGGACGCACGGCTCATCGGCGTGACCGGCGGCACCTCCACGCCCATCGAAGACCTCGAGGCCGTGGCCGCCCGCATCTACGAGCTGGCCGGGGACGCTGACACGTCCGCCCACGCGGGCGAGCTCGCGCATGCCGCCGTCACGGACGTGGCCGAGGCGCCCTACCGCACCAGCTCCCTGGGCGCCGCCTGACCGTGCCCACCCGCCGCTCGCGACGTCGCCCCAACATCGTCGACCAGGACACCCCCATCAGCGGCCTGCCGGTGGTGGCCGTCGTGGGCCGTCCCAACGTGGGCAAGTCCACGCTCTTCAACCGTATCGTCGGCGAACGCCAGGCCATCGTCGAGGACCGCGCCCGCACCACTCGAGACCGGCTCTACGGGGTGGCCGAGTGGAACGCCCGCCGCTACGTCGTCATCGACACCGGCGGCATGGAAATCGAACCGGGCGATGCCATCGAGGAACGCGTGCAGGACCAGGCTCGCCTGGCCATCGAGGAGGCGGACGTCATCGTCTTCGTGGTGGACGCTGCCGTCGGCCAGACGCCCGCGGACCAGGAAGTGGCGGAGGCGCTCCGGCGAGCGGAGGCTCCGGTGATCATGGCCATCAACAAGGCCGACAACGAGAAGCTGGAGCTGCAGGGTCACGAGTTCCTGCAGCTGGGCTGGGAGGACTGGTACGCGGTCAGCGCTCTTCACGGCCGCGGCACCGGCGACCTGCTCGACGCCATCGTGGGCGCGCTGCCCGAGGAGTCGTTCGACGAGCTCGAGCGCAAGCGCCGTGAGATCGAGGCAAACGAGCTGGCCGAGTCCATCGAAGCGGGCATCATCCCTGATGACCTCGAGGCGGAGGCCGCCGAGGGCTCGGAGGGTGAGGCCACCGCCCAGACCTGGTTCGAGGGTGAGGCGCCGGTCCCGCGCGTGGCCATCGTGGGTCGCCCCAACGTAGGCAAGTCGTCGCTGCTGAACCAGCTGCTGGGCGAGGAGCGCTCGATCGTCAGCGACATCCCCGGTACCACGCGTGACGCCATCGACACCATGCTCCAGTGGCAGGACCGCGAGATGCGTCTCGTCGACACGGCCGGACTGCGCAGGCGGGGCAAGGTCGCGCAGGGCCCGGCCGCGGAGCGATACTCTGCGCTGCGCGCACTCAAGGCCATCGGCCGCGCCGACGTCTGCGTCCTCGTGCTCGACGCGCAGGAAGGGTTGGCCTCGCAGGACGCCCACGTGGCGGGCTACGTCGTCGACGAGGGCGTCGGCCTGGTGCTGGCCATCAACAAGTGGGACCTCGTGGAGAAGGACGACAAGACCTTCGAGGAGTACGTCGGCCGCATCCGCCGGCAAGCCCCGTTCCTGCACTTCGCGCCCGTCGTGGCCATCAGCGCGCTCACCGGTCAGCGCGCCGGGCGCGTGCTCGACGAGGCCCTGCTCATCGCGGCCGAGCGCCGGCGCCGAGTGCCGACCGCCCGTCTCAACAAGGTGCTCTCGGAGGCCGTGGCACGGCATCAGCCACCCGCCGTCAAGGGCCGTCGGCCTCGCTTCTATTACGCCACGCAGGCCACCATCGAGCCGCCCACGTTCGTGCTGTTCGCGGCTGACGCCAAGTCCGTCCACTTCAGCTACCAGCGCTTCCTCGAGAACCGCATCCGCGACGAGTTCGACTTCGAGGGCACGCCCCTGCGGCTGATCTTCCGCGAGCGCTCCAAGGTGCAGCTGGAGAAGCGCAAGGCCAAACCGAGGGGCAGGAGCCAGGTCAAGGGCAAGTCGACCAAGAAGTCGAAGCGCAAAGGCTCCTGATGCCGGCCGAGTCCCCGCGGCTCGCGGTCGTCGGTGCCGGCGCCTGGGGCACCACCCTCGCGACACTGCTCTCCAAGCGTGAACCGGTGACACTGCTGGCTCGCGACGAGGCACACGCGGCCACCCTGCGCGCGGACGGCGAGAACCGCCACTACCTGCCGGGCGTGCCGCTCGATGAACGCGTCGACATCAGCTCCGATCCGGCCACGCTCACCGCCGCGACCGAGCTGGTCATCCTGGCGGTGCCGTCGCGGGCCATGCGCACCACGCTCGTCTCCGTGGCCGACTCGCTGGCCGACGAGGTCGTGCTGCTGTCGGTGGCCAAGGGCATCGAAGGCGACACGCTGCTGCGCATGACACAGGTGCTCGCGGACGAGGTACCGGCCGCGGCCGGACGGGTAGCCGCATTGTCGGGACCGAACCTCGCGTTGGAGATCTCACGCGGCCTGCCGGCTGCGGCGGTGGTGGCTGCGGGTGACGACGCCATCAGCCGACGAGTCGTGGAAACGCTCGGCGGGCGCACCTTCCGCCTCTATCGCAACCGCGACGTCGTGGGCGTGGAGCTCGCAGGTGCGCTCAAGAACATCGTGGCCATCGTGGCCGGAGCCGTGGAGGAGCTCGGGGCAGGGGACAACGCCAAGGCCGCCATCACCACGCGCGGCCTGGCCGAGGTGACCCGGCTGGGTGTAGCCATGGGCGCCAACCCGCTGACCTTCGCCGGCCTGGCCGGCATCGGCGACATCCTCGCGACCTCCACCTCGGTGCTCTCGCGCAACCACCGCCTTGGCGTGGAGCTGGCGGCCGGGCGTACCTGGAGCGAGATCGAGGGCACGCTGCCGGGCGTGGCAGAGGGCGCCTACACCGTCCGGGCCGCGGTCGCGCTGGCCGAGCGCCATGGCGTGGACATGCCCATCGCACGGGAGGTCCATGCCGTGCTCTACCGGGACAAGGACGTGCGCGCCTCGGTCGTGGACCTGCTGGCACGTTCGTCCAAGGACGAGCTCACCGGAGAAGCCTGATGCGACCACGCCCGCTCGTGGCGCTGCTCCTCGGCGCACTACTGCTGGCACTGCTGCCGGCGGCCTCGATCGCGGCTGACGAAGCCACGCCGTTCCCCTGGCCGCCCTCACCTTGGGTCTCCCAGCCGGAGCCTGGCGCGCCGTCGGCGATACCGGTGGTGCGCAAGGGCGGAGCCGCCACCGGCGCTGTGGCCCTGACCTTCGACGATGGCTACAACAGCCGAGCCTGCTCGCTCATCGCCGACAAACTGCGACAGCACGGCGCGGTCGGCACGTTCTTCATCAACGGCCACTGGCTCGCGCGATCACCGGCCAAGTGGCGACGCATCCTCGAGGGCATGGAGTTCGGCAACCACACCCGCTCACACCCTGACCTGCGAACCCGACCGCATCCTGTCGTGGTCCAGCAGATCCGTTCCAACGAGTACATCCACGAGCAGGTGCTGGGCCGTCCCATGCTCAAGGTCCTGCGGCCGCCCTATGGCTCGCACAGCGAGCGCATCGGTCGCATCGCAGGACAGCTGGGCTACGAGCACATCGTGATGTGGAATGTCGACACCGCGGACTGGCGGCCCACGACCAGGGTCAATGGCGTCATCCGCCGGGCGACCGGGGCGGCACCCGGCTCGATCATCCTCATGCACTGCGGACCGGGCACGACCGTCAAGGCCCTGCCGCACATCATCCGCCACTACAAGCGCCGGGGCATCGAATTGGCCGGCCTGAGCACGGTGCTGAAGGGCGCACGAGGAAGCAAGCGCGGGGCCGACGCCTCGCGATACGGCAGCTAGCAGCAACCTGGCCGCGCCCTGAGGTGCGGTCTGCTGCAGGACGGTGCGGAGAGGCTCCGTACGTGTCACCCATGGGCGAAGTGGGTCAGTACTGCCACCGTGGCGACCTAGCCATGCGTACGAAGGACCACGCCCGTGACCCAGGCCAGTCTGTCTCCTGAACTACCGTCGGCCGTGGGGTCGCACGACGCGGATCACGCCCGCTCGACCACCAACTCCGAGGCCGCGCTGTGGCTCTTCGGACTGACCTCCTCCACGCTCGTCGTCGCTTCGCTGCTGCTGCTGGGAGTCCTGTTCCAGAGCCCGGTCGCAGACACCTCGCTCGGCGGCTTCATGACCGCGACCGCAGTGGTCATCGCTGCAATCGGCATCGGTGCGTTGACCTACGTTGTAGTCACTGCGAGACGCGCCGGGTACCTGGGCACCGAGCCCGTCCTGCCGGCAGTACTGTCGACACGGACGTGGGATGGCCTTCGCGTCATACCTGCGATCCCGGCCGACCTCGGGCGCCGCAGGCGCAAGGAGCTTCGGCGAGGGCAGGCAGTACGCAGCAAGCAGGCACGTGCCATCGCCTCGGCCCAGACGGTCAGCAGACGACCCGCGCCCGTCGTAGCTCAGCGTCCGGCCAGCCGCCGGGCCGCTCCGGCGTCGACACCCCGGCATACGCCAATGGCCGCGCCCGCCCCGACACGCCCACCGGCCCATGTGACATCTCGGCAAGCTCTGGCCGCTCCTCGGCAAGCTGTGGTCACACCTCGGCAAGCTGTGGCTGCACCCCGGCCTGTGGCCCGACCCGTCGTGCGACAGCCTCGACCGGCGCCTCCGCCGGCCTTCCCGCTGATGCCTGTGCCGATCGTTCGGCCCCGTACGCAGGTGGCCCTCTCGCAGCTCGCAGCCGCCGAGATCCGCTCGCGAACCGTCCGCTCGATCCCGCGCCCGCCGTTCAACGTCCCCCGACCCTCGGTCGCCCGCCCGGTCGTCGCGCGAGTCTGATCGGCACCGAGACTGCCCGACCAGAGGTGCGCTAGACTCCTAGGCGCGTCGGGGCGTGGCGCAGCATGGTAGCGCACTTGACTGGGGGTCAAGAGGTCGCTGGTTCAAATCCAGTCGCCCCGACCATCGAAACAAGCACGAATAGGCCTCCTGCG
>CAYZDQ010000132.1:6078-6294 GCA_964476955.1 uncultured Anaerolineaceae bacterium | reverse complement strand
GGATCCGGTCGAGTTGCGAGCTACATCGAGCGCGGGTCTGCCGGTCTCCTTCGGTGCCGAGGGTCCGTGTCGCGTCAAGAACGGTCGTATCGAGCTCCTGGACGCGGGCCGCTGCACGGTGACCGCTGAACAACCCGGTGATCGCGATTGGCGCCCCGGGGAGGCGTCGGCTGCGTTCCGCATCGTGGGCCCCATCACTGACCGCAGACCCGACAT
>CAYZDQ010000132.1:0-6068 GCA_964476955.1 uncultured Anaerolineaceae bacterium | reverse complement strand
TCTCGTCGCGCTGTCGCCACCGGGCACGCTGGTCGGCCATGGAGCGGAGATCACGTCCGAGTTCGAGGCCGAAGGGTCCGGGAATCAGTACCTCGCGATCGCACTCCAGCCGTCCGACATCCTACAGATCGGAGGTCTCGGACCAGAGATGGTGCTGGGCATCGCTGGGCCCGAGGCGCTGAGCGAAGACGACGTCCCCTGGCAGGAACCGGTCGTGGATTCTGAGACGTCTACGGCTCGCTGGGCCGCGGAGCAGGGCGGCATCCACTCGGTCCGGGTGGCGAAGGCCGGCGACCAGCCCGAAGATGGCGCCATTTTCACGCTTCGCGTCAGCATCGACCCAGGCGAAGATGCCGAGCCTCCGGAAGAGACCTCGGCCGAACTGATCGAGCGGGTGCGGCAGTTCGACTGCGAGGCCATCAGCCCCGGCGAGGCCAACGGGGCCTTCGCCGCTGGCGCGCTCGACGGCGTGCAGTGCCAGCAGCCGCGGAGAGGCGTGCACGAGCTGAGGCTCTATCAGTTCCCCGGCATGTGGTCACTGCGCGCATTCCACCGGCAGCGCTTGGCGGAGGTTCGTCCCACGCTGGCGTCGACCTCGAGGGCGTGCCGGCTCGGTCGGCGTGGCGTGACGAAATGGGCGCACGGCCGGGTGGCGTGCTGGGTGCCGGATGGACGTCGACGCATCGTCCTGCACTGGACCGACGAACGCACGAACACCTATGGCGTCCTGCGTACCTTCGTGCACGCCAACCGACGGCCCAACATCATCTGGCGGGACCTGCTCGGGACGATCGGCTAGCAGATCGATCGATCGATCGCCGCGGCCCCAGTCTGGGATGTTGACAAGCCCGTTGCCGGTGGGCTGTCGAGCGAGCATCGTCGCCTGGCAGGCGGCGCACTTCGTCGCTAGCCAGAGCATTGGGTCCGCGGGAGGATCGAAGATGGAACAGACGAGGACTGACATCGAGGCAGTCGTGCGACGGATGGCCGATCGCTATGCGGCCAAGGATCCCGACGGGGTGCTCGTGCTCTTCGCGGACGACGAGCCCATGGTCGTGGGCACGGGTGCTGACGAGGTCCGGTTCGGGCTTGCTGAGATTCGCACCCAGGTCGAGCGCGACTTGGTGCACGCCGACTCGATCTCGATGGCCTTCGAGGACCTGAGCGTGAAGGTCGTCGGCGACGCTGCGTCCGCACTCGCCGATGCCGCCTTCGCCGGTTCGGTCGGCGGCGAGGACTTCCGCTTGCCGGTACGCCTGACCGTAGGGCTCGTCAAGTCGGGCACTGATGGTTCGGTGATGCGTCGGTCGCACATCCGGGGTTAGGGTCCTCTACAGGAGCCAGCGCTGCCCACATCGCCGGCCCGTAGCCTGCCGAGAAGCCGTGGACCGCCGTTCGATCTGGGTCTCCGCCAAGCCCTGCCGCTTGCTGCTGCGCGAACGCGACGGCACAACCGGCCTCCTGCTTAAGCACTTCGAGGACGTCGGCAGCGAGCGGGAATGCGTGCTCGTCGATCCACGTTGGTGTGAAGAGGAGCAGGCCCTGGGCCGCAGCTTCAGCGGCAACCGTGCTGGTGGTCGGGTCGTTCCGGGCGCCAAGCCCATGGAAGGCGACCACGAATGGCCACGGCCCGTTGCTGCTCGAGCAGCTGATCCACCACAGCGCGACGGACGCCAGTATCAAAGGCTTCAGAAGCGACTGGGAGGCGATTCCCGAGGACCAAGCGCCAGTCAGCTAGGTCTCGCTCCGAGGATTCGTAGCGCCACGGATGCTCCTCAGCCCTCGCGCTGCGCCGGGCAGTGATGCGTTCAACGCGTACCAGGCCAACGGGTCGTCCTCGCTGCGTTGTTCTCGTGCCCTTAAGACCCCTTGGGGGCGCCACTTCCACGCACCCGGATCGTCAGCGATGGAGTCGCCCACCGCGAGGTACGTATGCGCAGGGGGCGCCGAGCTCCATGAACAGGACGGGTTCGATTAACTCGCCCACGAAGTCTTCACGCTCTCTGTCCCGGCCTCCCATCCGGTGTATCTCACGGCTATCGCCAACCGCTCCTGCCATTGGTTGATGGGTACGTCAGCGCGTGCCCATGCCCTGTCGAGCCGAGTAGGCTGAGGTCCATGAACGACCCCGCCACGACGCAGCCGGCCCATTGACGTCGCCACAGGACTCGCGAGGATGAGATACCGAAGGCTTGGCTCAACGGGAGTCGACGTTTCGGCAGTCGGTTATGGCTCGTGGCCGCTGGCCGGGTACATGGGTGCGGTCGACGAGCGCGAGGCGACCGATGCACTGCGCTTCGCCATCGATTCCGGTGTCACCCTCCTCGACAGTTCCCAGGGTTACTACGACAGCGAGCTCATCCTGGGCGCCGTGCTCGCCGAACGTGACCGGGACCGCGTCTTCCTCGTCACCAAGGTGACTCGCGACTACAGTCCGACCGCCATCGAGGGCGCCATCGAGGCCAGCCTTCGCCGCCTCGGTACCGACCGCATCGATCTCTACCTCGTCCACCACTGGAGTGACGAGTACGCCATCGAGGCGACCATGGAGACGCTGGCCAGCATCCGTGACCGTGGTCTCGTGCGCTTTCTGGGTGTCTCCAACTTCGACCCCGAACAGACCCGACGAGCGATGGCGATCACGAGTATCGAGGCCGTACAGCCTCGATACTCACTGCTCGTGCGCGAGATCGAACTCGCGTTGCTGCCTCTGTGTCGAGAGCAGGGTCTCGGGGTCCTCGCCCACAGCAGCCTGGCCAAGGGTCTGCTCTCGGGTCGCTATGGCGCAGGGGCTCGCTTCGACCCCACCGATGAGCGTTCGCGCATGCCGGCGTTCGCGGGCGAGGCATACCAGCGCGCCCTCCGGGTCGTTGAGGGGCTCCGGCCGATGGCTGAGGCCAGGGGTGTCACTGTCGCCCAGATGGCGATCGCATGGGTCTTGCGTGACCCGGTCGTCAGCTGTGCGCTCGTGGGGCCCAAGCGGCCAGCCCAGGTAGAGGAGACCATCGGGGCCGTGGATATCGAGCTCAGCGACGTTGAGGTGGCGGCGATGGGACGGCTCGCTGACGGCAACGAACCGCCCCTCGGCGCCTTCGATCGTCGCAGGTGACCGCATCGCGCAGCGGCACGCCGCTTCCGCACCACGCCAGTGGGTCGTCACTGCGTGGCTCTCGAGCCCCCACGGCCCCTTTGGGGCGCCACACCCAGTTGCTTGAAGCTACGCGGCCTCAGGCTTGGGATCACTGTCCGTGCCTACGCGTCGTCGGATCTTGGCGTTGACGAGCACTACACCACCGATGATGAGTGCGGCGCCGAGGAGTTCGATCGACTGCAAGCGCTCACCCAGCACGACGAACCCGAGGATGATGGCGACCACCGGCATGACGTAGGTGATGAGCGTGGCTCGGGTGGCGCCCCACCGGCCGATGAGGGCGAAGTAGAGCAGATAGGCCACGCCGGTCGCAGCGAGGCCTAGCCACACCATCACCAAGATGGCCTCGCCGCCCGATGGCAGCGCCAAGAGGCCACTCTCTGGGCGCTCGAACACGATGGCTAGGGGCGTGACCACGAGCATGCCCACGAAGACCTGCCCGAAGGAGATCTCCAGGGATGTCGGTGGGCGCATGCTGCCGTCGGCCTCGGTCATGACCGGCTCGCCAGAGAGTCGCTTGCGAGTGTGGACCACGGCGACCGCGTACGACAGCGAGGCTAGCGCTACTGCGACCATGCCCGCGACCACGAGGAGGCCACCGTCGACACTACTCGCGGCCACGCTCGGTGAGGCCAGCAAGACGACGCCCCCGAAGCCCACCACGAGCCCGGCGGCACGCGTGATCGTGACCGGTTCGTCATGTAGCACGAGCGAGGCCAGCACGACTGTGAAGAGTGGGGCCAGCGCGGTGAGGATCCCGGCCATGCCCGAGGAGATGTAGTACTCACCCCAGGTGATGAGGATGTAGGGAATGACGATGTTGGTCATGCCCACGATGCTCATGAACAGCCACGTCCTGGGCGACCGAGGCAGGTGCGCGCCCTGCCACCGCATCACCACCGCTAGGAACACGGTCCCCAGGATGCCTTGCCGAAGGCGGAGCCGTTCCGTCCATAATGTCTGTCGTGTCCCCCACGCGGCAAGAGCGCAGCGGAAAGGACGAGATCGGATGCGGTTCACACATCAACCCACCAGCGACGGAGTGCCTACCGGCGCAGCCGTGGAGTACGCGGATCCCGACGAAGCACTGGCCATCACCGGGCTAGAGCCACTGGAACTGTCGAGGCGACATCGGTTGATCTTCATCCCAGAGGACCAGCGGCCAGAGGGCGGAGAGGACATCAAGCTCTGGTACGACCTCAGACCGGTACGCGATGACGCTCCCGACGATGCCACTGAATAGGCGCGCATCATCGACCGCCGCGGCGAGGTAGGCCACGGCCTGAAGGACATCGGGCGTAGGCGCGATCTGTCAGCTGCGTCGGGCGAACGTGTTGAGCCAGACTCGGCGTACTAGGTGAGCGGATCCCGGTCGGTGCGTTGCGACTGGGTCCTCAGGACCACTTGGGGGCGCCAGCTCTTCCTACCGCCTACTCGGCGGATGCCTCCACCGATGTCGGCAGCTCCTGTGGCTCCTCAGTCGGCTCCGATGGCTGTTGGTCCTGGGCGAGTACGACGGTTGTGATCGAGAGCAAGAGCGCCAGGGCGATGGCTCCGGTCGAGGTGGTTCGTGAGGTACGCATGCGTGTCGCTCCTCCCGGTTCGCTACCCACTGGCCGCCACGGCCTTGGAGGTGATGACGTAGAGGCCGACCTCGTCCTCATCGGCGAGGACCCAGACCGAGTCGTCGGGGGCGATGTCCATCGAGATGCACCGACCCGGCAGGAAACGGTCCACGGTTTGGCCATCGAACCGGACCAGCCCGTCACACTCCGGGTCGTATCGGGCGATGTCCCCCGCTGTTCGCTGGCCCACAGCCCGCGCGCCGGAGGGTCAATACCGCCGCTACCGCGCTGCACAGGCTGGCCCACATGCTTCCATCTGGGGCAGCCATGAAGGTCGCGTGGACTGCGTCCATGCCGCCAACACCTTCGAGGCTGATGCCAAGGCCCATGTCCGGCAGTTCGTCCGGACTCCACGAGACCCACTCACCGCCAACGAAGCGGGCGAGAACGTCTCCGGCGTTCGCCGCGTCGTATGGCCCCTCGGCGTGTGGCATCTCGGGGGCCCTCTCGTCGCCGAGCGGGCCGAGGAACCAGACGGTGCCATCCGGCGTGACATCGAACGTGCCGAGCCAGCCGGTGAGAGTCGCGTCAGGACTCGGGAAGCGACTCGATGGCCTCCTCGAGCAGTTCCGGCGGCACCGCGAGCAGCCAGATGACATCTCCTCGAGGAAGCAGAGCCCACCCACTGCCTTCGGGGTCTTCGGCACTACGGAGCATCGTTACTTCCACGTCGCCGACCTGCCCTTGCTCGACGATCGCATCGAGGATGTCCTCCTCGAACGCAGCGACGAGGAGTGGCAGTGCCGGCTGGATATCCGTGCCTCGGACCTGGAAGGCGGCGATCCAGACGAACGTCTCCTCGTCCAGCTGCGCGTAGCTCGACGCCGTCGCCCAATCATCCAGCGTCGCTCCGACGACCACCGCGATCTCCTCGAACCGGGCGATCTCCTTGGCGTCATCGGGGTCGCTCGGGTCGAGCTCGCCGATTAGCTCCAGGCCGACGTTGATGTCGAGATTCTCCGCGAGCGACACGCCCGCGATCTCGTCGGGGAACATGGCGGCGGCCTCGGCCGCATGCTCCTCCATCTCTGGTGTGCGCTCGATGGGCGGCGGTGTCTCTGCGAGGACAGCACCTGCCTGCACGGTCAACAGCAGCGTGCACAACGTGGCACTGAGCAGTCGGAGCCTGGTCATCTCGATCCCCCTCGGCGGCTTGCGCCTCTCGAGTCTACGACTGCCGTCATCACTTGCCGTTCCACTCGTTCGCTCGCTGGATCGTGAACGGCATCTCAAGAGGCGAGGCGACCGGCCCCTGCGCTACTGCGTCTGGTCGGCGGCCGCTACGACCTCGG
>CAYZDQ010000131.1:4740-6342 GCA_964476955.1 uncultured Anaerolineaceae bacterium | reverse complement strand
TGAACAGGTCGCGCACGCCTGCGGTCATGGAGTCGAAGACGCAGCGCATCTCGAGGTTGGTCGGCTGGGCCGTGCCCTGCTGGACCGCGAGAGCGGAACCGGCGAGAAGGGCATCATCGGTCACGAGCGGATCGTTGATGGCTTCCTGGTTGGCCGGCAGTCGCTTGAGCTGCTCGACCTGCGCCAGCTGGTTCTCGGTGTTGGTCACGTACTGGATGAAGTCACCGATGACCGGCGCCTTGGCCTCGTCCGCGGCCGAATCCGTGGAGACCATGAGGAACTTGCCAGCGGTGTACGGGCGCGGCCACTCACCACCGACGATCTCGGGGATGGGGCCGAGGCCGAGGTTGTCGCCGAAGGTCTCGGCGTAGGTGCCGAGCGCCCAGTCGCCGTTGACGATCATGGCCGCGTCGCCCTGCGTGAAGAGGCCATCGGCGACGTTGTAGTCAGCCTCGGCCGGCATCACGCCGTTGGCGTACTTGAGGTCGTGCATGAAGGTCAGGGCGCCGACCATGGCGTCCGTGCCGAGGGTGGGCGTGACGCCGTCCTCAGCGAAGACCGCGCCGCCGAAGCCGCCCAGGAACGGGACCAGCCAGAAGGACTCGGTCTGGTTGAAGACGAGGCCGAACTTGTTGTTGGCCGCGTCGGTGTTCTCCTGTGCCATGGCGATCAGCTCGTCGCTGTTGGCTGGACCCTCGGGCAGAAGCTCCTTGTTCCAGTACAGCATGAGGTGGTTGCCGAACGAAGCCGGGGCGCCCCAGAGGGTGCCGTCGACCGTCACAGCCTCGAGGGCGTTGGGCAGGAATACGCTGGCGTCGATGAGGTCATCGAGCGGCGCGATGGTGCCTGACGCCTCGAAGGGGCCGATGTGGTCGGCCACGGTCCAGAGGATGTCGGGAGCGCCACCGGCGAGGCTCGAAGTCAGGAAGTCCTCGCGCAGGGTCTCGACCTGCTTGTTCACGACGGTGATGTTGACGTCGTTGGCCTCGCCATAGGCGTCGGCAAGCCCCTCGACGAACTGGAAGGCGCCTTCGGCCTCGCCCTCGGCGGTCCAGAGGGTGAGGTCGGTCTGCGCGGCGACCGGAACTGCGGTGCCGGCGATCATCGCCATGGACCCGGCCAGGGCCAGGGCCTTTGTACGGTTGGACATCGTTGGATGTGTCCTCCTCCTTGTGCCACCGGACTCAGCGGTGGCTCCTGTCGGTTCGCCAGTCGAAGAGGCACGCCCCCGCTGACTGGCCAGCGGATGATACGCCGCCTTCAGCCAGTCAGCCAGTGTTGCCGGCAACAGGATTCCGCTCGCGATCCACACTCGCCTGCGGACGCGACAGGCGTCGGTCCGGCGGGGGGAGTAGGATGCGCCCGCCATGAACGAACGTCGCATCTCGCTCACTCTCGTCCTGCACAACCATCAGCCCGTCGGCAACTTCGGATTCGTCTTCGAAGAAACGTGGGAGAAGGCGTACGCGCCCATGCTCGACGCACTCGAGCGGCACCCTGGTGTGCGCCTCGGCCTGCACTACACCGGACCGCTGCTCGACTGGTTCAAGCGCGACAAGCCGGAGGCCATCGAGCGCCTGCGCGCCCTCGTCGAGCGCGACC
>CAYZDQ010000131.1:0-4730 GCA_964476955.1 uncultured Anaerolineaceae bacterium | reverse complement strand
CTCGGCGGTGGCTACTACGAGCCGGTGCTGGCCTCGTTGCGCGAGGACGACCGGGTCGGACAGCTGACGAAGATGGCCGACGAGATCGAGTCGCTGGTGGGCCGGCGACCGGCGGGTGCCTGGCTGGCCGAGCGCGTGTGGGAGCCGGACGTCCCCAAGGCGCTGGCGATGGCCGGCTACGACTTCACGGTCGTCGACGACGCCCACTTCCGGGCCGCGGCCATCCCGCAGGAGCTGCACTGGGGCCCCTACTCCACCGACGACCAGGGCTACCGCGTCATCGTCTATGGCTCGGAGCAGGGCCTGCGCTACCGCATCCCCTTCCGCCCGGTGGAAGAGGTCATCGACTACCTGCGTGAGCACGCCACCGAGGACGGCTCACTGGTGGGCATGATGGGCGACGATGGCGAGAAGTTCGGCACCTGGCCGGGCACGTGGGACCTCTGCTACGGCGAGCAGCAGTGGGTCGAGCGGTTCTTCGCCGCCCTCGAGGGAAACGCCTCCTGGCTGAGCACGCTCAAGCCGACCGAGGCGTTGGCGGTGCATCCGCCGATCGGACGCGTGTACCTGCCTACCGGCTCCTACGCCGAGATGGGCGAGTGGTCGCTGCCGGTAGCGGCCCGGCGCGAGTTCACGCACCTGCTCCACGACGCGGCCGAGCGGGGTGCGCCCGAGGCCCGCTGGATGCGGGGCGGGTTCTGGCGCTCGTTCCAGATCAACTACCGCGAGATCAACGACCTTCACAAGCAGATGCTGCGCGCCTCGCGGAAGGTGGAGGAGCTGGGCGAGGGCGTGCATGGCGGGCGCGTCGAGATCATCCGCGACCACCTCTACCAGGGCCAGTCCAACGATTGCTATTGGCACGGACTCTTCGGCGGCATCTATCTCTCGCACATGCGCCTGGCCACGCTCGAGCACCTCATCGCAGCAGAGGACGCGGCCGACCGGGCCGCAGGCGTTGCGGGGGTCAGCATCGAGACCGCCGACCTTGATGTCGACGGCTTCGATGAGCTGCTCGTCACAGCGCCCGGCCAGGTCGTGACCATCAAGCCCAACGAGGGCGGCGGCATCGGTTCCTGGGACGCGCGCGCAGTACGCCACGCCATGGGCTCGGTCATGCGTCGGCGGGAGGAGGCCTATCACGACACGCTGCGTGAGGCCGACAGCGGTGAGATGGAGCAGCAGGAGGCCGGCGATGGCGCGGTCTCCATCCACGACCTGGTCAAGGTCAACGAGCCCGGCATCAGCAAGCGGCTGTGGTACGACGCCTACGAGCGTCGGTCGGGCCTGGTGCACGTGATGCCGACCGGCACCTCCGCCGATGCCTTCGAGCAGGCGGCCTTCGAGGAGCTGGGCGACTTCGTCTCGAGCGAGTTCACCGTCGCCCATGCCGCCGATGACCGGGTCATCGTCGAGCGGGACGGGAACGTCCGCTACGACGACGGCTCGAGCGGGCCGCTGCGCGTGAGGAAGGAACACGTCTTCGGGGCCGACCGGCGTGTGCCGACCCTGGACACGCGCGTGGTGGTGACCAACACCGGCACCCGTCCGTTGGAGGCGTTGGTGGGCCTGGAGTGGAACCTCAACCTGCTCGGTGGTGGTGGCAACCCGTCCGCCTGGTACAAGGTCGACGGCGAGACCGGCGGCTTCGACCAGAAGCGCATCGCCGACTCGACCGACCACGTGGGCATGGGCAACGACTACATCGGTGTCGAGCTGGAGGCGCGACCCACCCCGGCCGCTGCTGCCTGGTGGTGGTCGGTCGACACGATGTCGCTCTCAGAATCGGGCTTCGAGGCCAACCACCAGGGCGGCTCGCTCACGTTCGTGTGGCCGATCTCGCTGGCGCCGCGCGAGTCCGCCACGTTCGCGCTCGACTGCCTGCTGCGAAGCCACCGCGACCGCGCCGAGGAGGAGGGCCTCTAGGCCGGGACTACACCTCAGCGGGCGCCGCTGCCGTGTGGCGGCAGAACGTGACCGTTGCAGCACCGATCGGCCGGGTCCTTGCCGTGTGGCGGCAGAAGACGTCGCTGCTGACCCAGAAGACGTCGCTGCTGACCGTGGAGCGGCAAGGACGCTCGCGTACGTCGCCGAGCGCGTCACGTTCGGTCGTTGAACGGCAAGGCTCGGACGGACCTGTGCAGGTGCGCAAAGCCGGGCCGACTCTCCAGCTTGGACACCTACCCCGGACTACACGTCAGCGAGGGCCGCGAAGGTGTCCTTCAGCTCGGGGTACAGGGAGCGGTAGACAGCGTAGGCCGCGTCGTAGGCACCTGCGTCCTCACCGGGAGCGGTGGTGTCGGTGACCTCCACCATGGCCTCACAGGCCTCGCCCACCGTCGGGAACCAGTCGGCTGCGACCGCAGCCAGGATGGCGGCACCAGTGGCCACGCCTTCGGCGGTGCGAGTGCGGGCGATGGGCACGCTCAGCACATCGGCGATGATCTGCCGCCACAGCGGCGAGTTGGTGCCACCACCGGAAGCGCGCAACTCCCGCAGCGGATCGGGCGCCGTCTCGCTCACCAGCGCGAAGACGTCCTTCAGGCTGAAGGCCACACCCTCCAGCACGGCGCGCACCATGTGGCCCAAGCCGTGGCGCACGGTCAGGCCGACGAAGGCGCCGCGCGCGAGCGGGTCGGCATAGGGCGTGCGCTCACCGGAGAGGTAGGGCAGGAAGACGAGACCTTCCGCGCCTGGCGAGACCGCAGCTGCGAGTGCCGTCAGCTCATCCCAGCTGGCATCGGGGGCCAGCTCGTCACGCAGCCACTTGAGTGAGCCGGCAGCGGACATGGTCACGCCCATCAGGTGCCAGGTTCCGGGAACCGCATGGCAGAAGGCCGACAGCCGACCGTCTCGCTCCACCGACGGGCCCGAGGTGGGTACGAAAACGACGCCACTGGTCCCGACGGACATGGCCGCGATCCCGGGTGTGACGGCACCGAGACCAACGGCGTTGCCAGCCTGATCACCGGCCCCACCGACCACCGGCGTGCCGGCCCGAAGACCGATGGCGGTTGCAGCTGCATCGGTCACCACGCCCACCACGTCCGGGCCCTCCACCGTGCGTGGCAGCATCGCCGGGTCAAGGTCCAGCGCCTCCACGACCTCGCTCGACCAGGTCCGTGACTCGATATCGAAGAGCACGGTGCCGGCGCCATCGTTGACATCGAGAGCGTGTTCGCCGGTGAGCCTGAAGCGGACGTAGTCCTTGGGCAGCAGCAGGTGCTGCGCGCGCGCCCACGCCTCGGGCTCGTGCTCTCGCACCCACAGCATCCTGGTCGCGGTGTAGCTCGTGAGGGCGTCGTTGCCGGTGATGGCGATGAGGCGGTCACGGCCGACGGCTTCGCGGATGGCATCACTCTGTGCCGCACTGCGGCCGTCGTTCCAGAGGATGGCCGGACGCACGACCTCGCCGTCAGCGTCGAGCAGCACCATCCCGTGCATCTGGCCCGCCGCACCGACCGCCGCGACATCTTCGCCGGTGTGGCCGGTCGTGGCCAAGACCTCGCGGATCGTCTGCTGGGCCGCGTCCCACCACAGCGCTGGATCCTGCTCCGCCCACAGCGGGAAGGGCGTCTCGAAGTCGTACTCGGCGGCGGCCACCGCGAGCACCGTCCCCTCCCGGTCCATGAGGACCGCCTTGGTGGCGGTGGTAGAGACGTCGAGGCCGAGGACGAGGTTGGCTGCGCTCACGTTGTTCCTTTCGTGCGGTGCGGCGAAGTGGGGATGATCAGCGATCGAGCTCGTCAGAGGTGATGAGGCGCTCGGCTTCCGCTTCGTCGACGAGGTGGATGGCCCAATCCTCATGGTGCTCCGCGACGTCGCCGGGATCGAGGTCGGTCAACGGACCCAGGGTCTCGAGCTCGGTGAACTCACCGTGCGAGTAGACCTGCCCCGAGGCACCCATGTCAGCGTACTCGCGATACTCGTCATGGCCGGCGTACTTCACCAGCAGCAGCCCATCACGGTAGTGCGCGGCCCAGCCGCGTCGCATGGAGGTGCCGATCTTGAAGGGGCCGTGCCTGCCCCCGTCGGTGATGGCGGTCGAGCGCACCTCCAGCGCATGATCGTGGATCACGTAGCGAGGATCGTCGTTGCGGGAGTACGGCCAGAGCACGATGTTGCGCTGGCCCTGAAAGCCACCCTCGTCGAAGTCCTCGGTAAGCACCGGCAGGAAGGCGCGCCCGAGCGGCTTCATCATGGTGATGGCCCAGGCTGCGAGACGCTGGGGGTGTTCCGCGCGGTTGACCACGCGGTAGCCGAACGAGAAGCGCTCGGGACCGGTCACACGGATGTCGATCTCGCGGCTCGTCTCGGAGACCGGGTCTGGTCGGGTCACCAGGCGCACGCCGTCGACGATCTCTTCCACTCCGACCGGATCATCGTCCGGTCGATAGGTGAAGCGGGGATCCTCGGGTGCAGCCCACAGGCGGGATCCTCCACGCAGGTGGAAGACACCCGAGCCGGGGCAGTCGAGGGTCATCTCCGGCAGCTCGGCGAGATGGTTGGCGCCATCGGGCGTGAGCAGGCCGAGCACGCGCGGGCCGACCGACGTCGTGACCATCAGCCGGACGCGACTGGCCTCGATCCGGATGGCCTCGTGGCCGGCGAACTGGGTAGTCGTGATCGACATCCTCGGTCCTCTCCTCCTCTGGTCGAGACCGATGCTAGCGAACGCTCACCCCGCTCAGGTAGTGGCTGCGCGACTCGACGTGACGGGCCGTTCCGCC
>CAYZDQ010000130.1:0-6364 GCA_964476955.1 uncultured Anaerolineaceae bacterium | reverse complement strand
CTCATCAGCCAGGGTGGCTTCCGCGTCAACGGCCAGCAGCTGACCGACCCCGCTGCCGCTCCGCCGGCGCTCGTCGGCGAGCGCTACTGGTGGGTGGGCATGGGCAAGAAGCGCCGCTTCGTAGGGCGCCGCCGAGGCTAGGGGTTCGGGGCCGAGTCTGGTTCGGCCCCATCGCCCTGCTAGCCCTGGCCACCCAGCTCCGCCCGGCGCAGGCCGCTACCCAATGATCATTCGCCAGACGCATCACCGGCCGGAGGAGGATCCGAGGATCGCGCCATCTCGGTCGTTTCAGTCGTGAGCCGGGTCGGATGGCCACGTTTCATGCCCGCAGGGGCATAGGTCGGCGGATCGGCGGGCCGAACTTGGTCCGGTCATGCGTGAGACGAATGGCGGGACCCCGCGCATAGGCTCGCGGGGCCGAGTCCCGCTCGGCCCCTTCGTTCTGCTAACCCTGGCCGCTACGTCTTATGTCGCTCCTTGAGCGTGTCGATCACGACCGACGGCGAGAGGCCACGTTCTGCGCACAGCACGAGCGAGTGATAGAGCAGGTCAGCCAATTCGCCGGCCAGCTCGTCACGCGGGCGCTCCGCGCCTGAGCGCTGGGCATAGTCGTCGTCTTTGGCGGCCATGAGCACTTCGCTCGCTTCCTCGGTCACCTTGCGGGCCGTGGCATCGACGCCCTCGTCGAGCAGCTTGCTGGTGTAGGAGCCCGCGGGACGAGTGCGGGCGCGCTCCTCGATCGTGGCCCACAGGCGTTCGAGCCAGGCGAAGTCCTGCCCGCTCGCAGCAACGTCCTCGATGGTCCCGGGATCCGGCTCGACATCGAAGCACGAGCGTGCCTCGGTGTGGCAGGTCGGCCCGGCCGGTCGAGCGGTGATGAGCACGGCATCGGCATCGCAGTCGAGCGCCATCGAGACGACCGCGAGCGTGTTGCCGCTGGTCTCGCCCTTCTTCCACAGTGCATCGCGCGAGCGCGAGTGGAAGTGGGCCTCGCCCGTGGCCAGCGTGGCCTCGACCGCCTCGGCGTCCTGCCAGGCGACCATCAGCACGCGACCGTCGGCGGCATCCTGCACCACCGCCGCCACCAGCCCATCGGGGCCGTAGCGCACAGCAGCAGGATCCAGCGAGCGCGAGTTCCGAGCACCCATCAGGCGTTTCCTCCGCCGAGCCGCACGGGTACCCCGGCGGCGGCCATGTCCTGCTTGACCGACTCGATGGAGTGGATGTCGCGGTGGAAGATCGAGGCCGCCAGCACGGCATCGGCGTTGCCCTCGGTGACCGCGGCGGTCATGTCCGCCGGTGTGCCGGCGCCGCCGGAGGCGATGACGGGCACGTGGACCCGGTCGGTGACGATGCGCAGCAGCTCGATGTCGAAGCCCTCCTGGGTGCCATCGCGATCGATGGAGGTGAGCAGGACCTCGCCCGCGCCGTTCTCGACGCAGCGGTCGATCCACTCGATGGCGTCGAGCCCGGTCGGCTTCCGGCCGCCCTGGACTACCACCTCCCACTTCCCGGGCTGGTCGGGCACGGCACGCGCGTCGACGCTGATGACCACGCACTGGCTGCCGAAGCGGCGCGCACAGGTCGTCACCAGATCGGGGTCGTCCACCGCGGCGGTGTTGACCGCCACCTTGTCCGCACCGGCGCGCAGCACGTCACGCATCTCCAGCGCGGAACGCACGCCGCCACCGACGCTTAGGGGCACGAAGACCTGGCTGGCCGTGCGCTCGACGATGTCCAGCAGCGTGCCCCGGCCCTCGGGGGCAGCAGAGATGTCGAGGAAGCAGATCTCGTCCGCGCCGGCCTCGGCGTAGCGCTTGGCCAGCTCGGGTGGATCGCCCTCGTCGGTGAGGTCCACGAAGCGGACGCCCTTGACCACACGGCCGTCCTTGACGTCGAGACAAGGGATCACACGTCGCAGCAGCATCAGGCGGTCACCTCCGCGGGGGCAGGTCGGTCGGCGCCGATGAGCCCCAACGTGTTCTGCAGCATGCGCAGTCCATCGCGGCCCGAACGCTCGGGATGGAACTGGAAGCCGAGGATGCGGTCCTTCGCCACGAGGCTGGCGAAGCGGCCACCATGCTCGGTCTCGGCCACGATCACCGCTGGGTCTGCCGGCACCGGCACGTAGCTGTGCACGAAGTAGGCCGGCGTATCGTCCGCTAGACCCTCCAGCACCGGGTGGGGCCGCCTGATCTCAAGGCGATTCCAGCCGATGTGCGGGAGGCTGGGAGCATCCGGGATGACCTCGACGTCGCCCTCCAGCAATCCCAGCATCTGGGCGCCGTCCTCGTGGCTCTCTTCGAAGAGCAGCTGCAGCCCGAGGCAGACGCCGACGTACCAGGTGCCGGCCCTCACGCGCTCGATGATGGGCTCGACGAGGCCCTGACGACGAAGACGACCCATGGCCGCCTCGCTGGCACCCACACCGGGGACCAGGATGACCTCGGCACCCTCGAGCTGATCTGACGTCTCGGCCACGCTGACCTCCGCACCGAGTTGGCGCAACGCGTTGCGGATCGAGACGAGATTGCCGGCGCCATAGTCGACGACGGCGACCCGGATGGGCTCGGTCATGTAGCGACCCCGTCGGTCTCGAGCGAGCCCTTGGTCGAAGCCACGCCGGAGCGGCGCGGATCGGGCGCCACGGCCATGCGCAAAGCGCGAGCCAGGGCCTTGAAGGCAGCCTCGGCGAGGTGGTGGTCGTTTCGACCCTTCCCGTCGATGTGGAGGGTCGCGCCACTGGCCTGGGCGAACGAGTAGAGCACGTGCTCCACCATCTGCGTGTTCATCTCGCCCATGCGGTCGGCCCGGAAGGGCAGATCGATGACGGCATACGGCCGGCCGGAGAGATCGAGCACGCAACCCGCGAGAGACTCATCCATGGGTACACGGGCAGCGCCGAAGCGGGCGATGCCGGCACGATCACCGAGGGCATCGCTGATGGCGCCACCCAGCGCGAGGGCCACGTCCTCGACGGTGTGGTGGTCGTCGATCTCGGTGTCACCGGCCGCCTTGATCTCGATGTCGATGAGCGAGTGGTGGGCCAGCGAGCTCAGGAGGTGGTCGTAGAAGCCGACGCCCGTGGCCACCGTCGCCTCGCCGTCGCCGTCGAGGTTCACGCTCACCGCGATGCGGGTCTCCCTGGTCTCGCGGATCCGCTCGCCGCGTCGGGATTCACTCATGTCGTCCTCCCAGCCATCCAGGTCTCGATGACCTGCAGTAGTCGTTCGTTCTGCTCGCGGCTCCGTACGGTGAAACGCAGGTGTCCCGTGAGCGGGCTATCGGGCCCGAACGTGCGCACGACGATGCCGCCACGCAGAAGGGACTCGTTCAGCTCGTCCGCCGCCGACGGAGCGCCGACGGAGCAGAGCAGGAAGTTGGTCACGCTCGGCGTCGGTGGCAGGCCGGCCTCCGATAGTCGGGCCGCAAGCCACTCGCGCTCCTGGCCCAGGGCTGCGGCGTTGGCCGCTGCCACCTCCGGCCGGCGCAGCGCGTGTGCCCCGGCCTTGGCCGAGAGCGTGTTGAGCGAGCCCGGTGGTCGCACTCGTTCGAGCTGCACGATGGTGGCGCGGGTCGCGACCGCGTAGCCCACGCGCAGGCCGGTCAGGGCGAAAGCCTTCGAGAGGGTGCGCACCACGATGAGGGCCGGGTAGCGCTCGCGCAGCTCCACCAGCGAGCCGGGGTGGAACTCGATGTAGGCCTCGTCCACGACGATGGCCGGACCGCCGCCGGGCAATGCCGCCCCCGCGTCGAGCAGGGCCACGAGGTCCTCGCGGGCCTCGGGCGTGCCGGTGGGGTTGTTGGGCGCGCACAGCCAAACCACGGCGGCACCGGGCAGGGCCGCTAGCGTCGCGTCCAGGTCCAGCCGATAGCCGTCGGCAGGGCCGCTGCGCGAGATCGAGCGCAGCTCGGCTCCCCGCTGGTCGGTCAGCACCGCGTACATCGAGTACGTGGGCACGGGCACGACCGAGACCGTCCCCGGCGCCAGGTACGTCTTGGCGATGATGTCGAGCACCTCGTCCGCGCCGCAACCGACGAGGATCTCCTCGGGTCGGGCGCCGACGTACTCGGCGGCCGCCTCCGCCAGCTCGGCATAGGTGGAGTCGGGGTACTCATGGAGAGGCGGGTCCCAGGGACCCTCGAGCGCCTCGGGCAGGTACGAGAGCACCGCCGGGCTGGTGTTGGTGTCGAAGCGCAGGATGTCCGCTGGATCCAGCCCATAGCGGGCCGCGATGACGCGGTTGGGTGGCGCCCAGGTGTAGACGTTGGAGGAGGCGACCAGCGCCTCGGTGGTCTCGAGGGACATATCAGCCCTGGCCCTCGAACCGGATCTCGACGGCCCGACGGTGAGCGGTGAGGCCCTCCGCCTCGGCCACTGCGGCCACAGCTGGGAGGATGCGCTCGAGCCCGTCGCGGTTGACGCGGTTGACCTGCATCCAGCGTCCGAACGACTCCACACCCAGCGGGCTGTAGGCCCGCCCGGCACCGGCCGTGGGCAGCACGTGGTTGGAGCCGGCGGCGTAGTCGCCGGCCGACTCGGGCGCGTAGGCGCCGAGGAAGAGCGAACCGGCGTGGCTCAGCTGCTCGAGAGCAGCGTCGAGGTCGGCCACCACGCAGGAGAGGTGCTCGGGGGCGTACTCGTCGGCGAAGGCCAGGGCCTCATCGATGTCAGCCGTGAGCACGACCGTGCCCGCGGCACGCACGGACTCGGCCAGCGTGTCACGCCGCAGCAGCGTCGGCAACTGGTTCGCGATCTCGACCTCGACCGCATCGGCCAGGACCTCTGAAGGCGTGACCAGCAGGGAAGGGGAGTCGGGACCGTGCTCGGCCTGGCTCAGCAGATCGGCCGCCACGTGCACCGGATCGGCGGAGTCGTCGGCCACGACCATGACCTCGGTGGGGCCGGCGGGCATGTCGATGGCACAGGAGTCGAGCACCTCCAGCTTGGCCGCCGTGACCCAGGCGTTGCCGGGACCGACGATCTTGTCCACGCGGCCGATCGACTCGGTGCCGTAGGCCAGGGCACCTACGGCTTGCGCGCCGCCCATGACCCAGAACTCCTCGACCTCCATCAGGCCGGCCGCGCCAAGGAGCGCGGGCGAGAGCTCACCGTTCGCGCCGGCCGGGCTGGCCACGACGAAGGTGCCCACGCCCGCCAGACGCGCGGGCACGGCGCTCATCAGCAGCGACGAAGGGTAGGCCGCGGTGCCGCCCGGGACGTAGGCCGCGACGCGGTCGAGGCCACGCCAGACACGACCGACCTCCACACCCGGCTCGGTCTCCACCCACTGCTCCGCCGGGGGAACCTCGATGGCATGGAACGACTCGATGTTGCGGGCCATCTGCTCGAGACCCGCGCGCAGCTCGGTCGGCAGACGGTCGCGGGCGGCGCGGAGATCCTCAGGCGGCACGCGCAGGGCCGGGGCCTCGGCCGGCTCGGCAAGGCCGCCGCCGAAGCGAGCGTTGGCCTCGCGCAGCGCGGCATCACCGCCATCGCGCACGGCATCGACGATGGCGCGAGCCTTGGCCCGGACCTCGGGTGTGGCGGTAGAGGCGCGATCAGTCAGAGCGCGTCGTTCGGCCTCGCTGGCGTCGGCCAGGCGCAGGCGACGCAGAGCGGGGGTGACGGTGTCGGTCATGGCAGGAGCTTCTCCACGGGGATGACGAGGATGCCGGTGGCACCGGCTTCACGGAGCGGGACGAGGATGCGGTGGACGTCGTTGGCGCCCACCACGGCATGGACCGCGTGCATGCCTTCGTGAGCCAGCGGCAGGACGCTGGGCGACTCGAGCCCGGGCAGGATGGCCTCGATGGCCTCGAGCGACTCCGTCGGCGCGTTCATCATCAGGTACTTCACGCCACGTCCCGCGATGACCGCCTCGATCATGGTGCGTACCTCGGCCATGATCGCCGCCGCTTGCGGACTGGCGTCCCGGCGACCGACGAGGATGGCCTGGCTGGCGAAGAGCGGGCCGACCGAGCGCAGGCCGTTCATGATCAGCGTGGAGCCGCTCGAGACGAGGTCGACGACGCCGTCGGCCAAGCCCATCGTGGGGGCGACCTCGACCGCGCCGCTGACGGGCACGATCTCGGTCTCGATGCCGCGTTCACGGAAGCTCGTCTCGGTGGCGTTGGGGTGGCTGGTCGCGAGGCGCATACCCGCGAGGTCCTCGAGGCTGCGCGCCGGGGATTCGTTGGGCACGGCCGCTTCGAGGCGACAGTAGCCGTATCCCAGCTCAGCCAGGGTCTCCAGGTCGGCCCCAGCCTCGATGAGCAGGTTCGTGCCGGTGATGCCCAGGTCGGCCACGCCGTCAGCCACGAACTCGACCTGCTGCAGGCCAGCGGCGGGGCCGGAGCGCCG
>CAYZDQ010000129.1:0-6453 GCA_964476955.1 uncultured Anaerolineaceae bacterium | reverse complement strand
GCTCCAGGCCGGCAGCCCACTCGCTGATGGCGGTGGTGTCCTCGGCATAGAAGGTGTGCAGCACCAGCGGCGGCAGGGCGAAGTTGTAGACCATGTGCGCTTCGTCGCGGCCGTTCCCGAAGTAGCTGATGTTCTGCTCGTGGGGCACGTTCGTCTCGGTCACCAGGGCCACGCTCGGCGCCACCGTATCGAGCACGTCGCGCAGCAGCTTGATGATCTCGTGGGTCTGGGGCAGGTGGATCGACTCGGTACCGGGCTCGGACCAGAGGTAGGTGACCGCGTCGAGGCGGATGATGTCGGCCCCACGACGGACGTAGAAGAGGAGCGCCTCGAGCACCGCCAGCAGCACGGCCGGGTTGCGGAAGTTGAAGTCGATCTGGTCGGGCGAGAAGGTCGTCCAGATGTACTTCGGTCCGTCGATCGTCTCGTAGCGCGTGAGGATGTCCGAGGTCCGCGGCCGGAAGATCTTGCTGCGCTGCTCGGCCGAGAGGTCGTCGGGTGAGTCATAGGCGATGAAGAAGTCGGCGTACAGGGGGTCGCCCCGGAGGAACCCACGGAACATCTCCGAGCGTGAGGAGGCGTGGTTGAAGACCGCGTCGAACATGAGCTCGTAATCGAAGGCCAGCTCGCGCACCGCCTCCCACGAGCCGACCTTCGGATCTACCGCCTTGAAGTCCACGACGCTGAAGCCGCGGTCCGACGAGTAGGGGAAGAACGGCAGCATGTGGATGGTGTTGACCGAGTCGTAGTACGTCTCCACGAAGCGGTGCAGCGCCTCGATGCCGGTGGCGTCCTTGCTGCGGACCGCATCGGCATAGGTGATGAGGATGAGGTCGCGCTCGGTGAATCGCTCCTCCGGCTCGAGGGCGGCCTCATACTCGACGAGTTCGGCCGGCTTGTGCGCGTGGTGGACCTTGAGGATGCGCTCGAGCTCGGGCATGGAGGCCTCGGCCGTCTCGCGTCCATAGAGGAACTCGAGCCGCTCGCACATGTGCTCGTGGACCGCGGGGTCGATCTCCAGCAGCGGTCGGGAGAAGTCGGGATCTCGCTGATAGGCGATGCGGGTCATCCTCGTGGCTCCTCGGCGTCGGATGGGCGGATCGCGGGGGCATCATTGAGGCTAGCACCGGCGGGCCTCGATGCGATGCCGAACCCGTTACACATCGCGGTCATCCGATCCCTAGCCGATGGTCCTCTTGACGAGGAACCGCACAAGACCGACCGTTACTGGTCAGGACGGCACCAGCCGGCCGCGCGGTACCGAGGGAGCGCATGCCCGAGACACTCGAAGACAAGCTCGTCGTCGGGATCTCTTCGCGTGCCCTCTTCGACCTCGATGAGGCCAACACGGTCTTCGAGCAACAGGGCCTCTCCGCCTTCCGCGAGTATCAGCGCGAGCACGAACGCGAGATCCTCGAGCCGGGCACGGCGTATCCGCTGGTGAAGGGTCTGCTGGCCGTCAACGACCGCGCCGGGGAGCAGCTGGTCGACGTCATCATCTTCAGCCGCAACGACGCGGACTCGGCCATGCGCGTGCTGCGCTCGATCGAAGCCCACGAGCTGCCCATCACGCGCGGCGTCTTCCGGGGCGGCCGGGACCCCTGGCCGCTGCTGCCTGCCTTGAGCTGTGACGTATTCCTCAGCGCGGAACCGTCACAGGTGGTCAAGGCCCGCGAGCACGGAGTGGCCGCGGCCCTCATCCTGCCCGGCGCCCGCCTGGCCAACGAAGACATCACTGAGGTGCGCATCGCCTTCGACGGTGACGCTGTCCTCTTCGACCCCGCCTCCCAGCACGTCTACGACGAGCACGGGCTCGATGCTTTTCATGAGCACGAGGACACCCACCAGGACGAGCCCATGTCGCCGGGCCCGTTCCGGCCCTTCCTCGACGGCCTCGCGCGGATCCAAGCGCACTTCGGCGCAGCCTCGCCGGTGCGCACCGCGCTGGTGACCGCCCGTGCTGCCCCGGCGCACTACCGCGTCGTCAACACGCTGCGCTCTTGGGGCGTCAACGTGGACGAGACCTACTTCCTCGGTGGCGTCGAGAAGACCGAGGTGCTCAAGGCCTTCGGCGCACACATCTTCTTCGACGACCAGCGCATCCATGCCGAGCGTGCCGCGGCCCAGGTGCCGGCGGCCCAGGTGCTGTGGTCAGAGGACGACCTGCCACCACCGGTGAAGAAGCCCCGCAAGGCCGCCGCCCGCAAGAGCGGCAAGGGTGGCAAGGGCGGGAAGGGCGGGAAGAGCGGGCGCTCCAAGTCGAAGAAGCCGGCTACTCCTGGTGAAGCGACGCGTCCGGCGGCCCCACGCGCACAGGCTCGAAGCGGACGCTGAGACCCTCGCGCGTCGGCGAGCAGCACATCGGTCCGGCCGAGATCTCCGCCTCCGGCGGGAAGTAGGCCAGGCGCAGGAAGCGCCAGCCCTCCTCCTCGCCGACCCGGTAGCGGATGGTCACCGCATCGCCGGAGCGACTGGCTCGGAAGGTCAGCGCCTGGCCACGGACCGACTCGGGCAGGGGGGAAACCGACCAGTCGGACATGCCCACGGTCACGACCGCGCCGGCATAGAGCACGCCATCGCTGAGCTCCACGCCGGTCTTGATCCATAGCTCCGGACCGGCCCGCAGCATCAGCCCAGCCTGGTCGAAGGCCCCGCTGAAGTCGGTCAGGAAGGTGACCTCGATGGCGGCGTCTCCCTCCAGAGGAGCGCCCAGGAAGTGCCCGTCAACGTGGACGAAGCCGTACGAGGTCCTGTGCCAGAAGTCGGTGTCCTTCCCGGTCACGACCCTGAGTGCTTCGCCCTCGACCCCAGTCTCGGGCGGCTCTCCCAGCCACGTCAGCTGGTCCCACGGGATCGTTCGGGTCGACTCGGTGTCCATGTTGGCATCGTAGGCCTTCGAGGCTCGGAAGGTCGGGCGAACCTATGCTCGTCCACACCCTGCTCCATCTCGTACGTGGATTCGCCATGGGCGCCGGCAACATCGTGCCCGGCGTCTCCGGTGGCACCATCGCCCTCGTCTTCGGCATCTACGAGCGACTGATCGCCTCGGTCCGCGCCGGCTCCAAGGCCTTGACGCTGCTGGTCCGCGGCGATGTCGGTGGCTTCCGCGACTGGATGAAGGCGGTGGAGTGGGCCTTCCTGATCCCGCTGGGCGTGGGCATGCTGATCGCCGTGGTGGCGCTCGCCAATCTGCTGCAGGTCTCGCTGGCCGATCAGCCGGAGCACATGGCAGCCCTCTTCACGGGCCTCGTAGTGGGTTCCGTGGTCGTGGCCTGGTGGCTCATCCGCGAG
Organism: uncultured Anaerolineaceae bacterium; assembly: GCA_964476955.1. Taxonomy (GTDB): domain Bacteria; phylum Chloroflexota; class Limnocylindria; order Limnocylindrales; family CSP1-4; genus JAFMJV01. The sequence continues at coordinate 3,162 of CAYZDQ010000129.1, read as the reverse complement.
CCCCGGCTGGCGCACGCCCTGGTGATCGTGGGGGTCGGAGTGGTCACCTTCCTGCTGCTCGGCATCCGTGGTGGTGCCGACGAGGAGAGCGTGGGCCAGGTCGTGGAGCCGGCCCTGTGGGCCTTCTTCATCGCCGGCGTCATCTCCATCGCCGCCATGATCCTGCCCGGGATCAGCGGCTCGTTCCTGCTGGTGATCATGGGCATGTACGCGCCGTTCCTCGCGGCCGTGACCGACCGCCAGGTCCTCGAGCTGGCCGTGTTCGCGCTCGGTGCCGTGGTCGGTCTGGCTGTGCTCTCGCAGCTGCTGCATGCAGCCCTGCAGCGCTACCACGATATGGTGCTGGCGGCGCTGATCGGCCTGATGGCGGGCTCGGTGCGCGTGCTTTGGCCCTGGCCCGGTGGCGTGGACTCGATCGAGCTGGGCTGGCCCACCGGTGGCGTCGGCGACACGCTGGCCTCGCTCGCCGTAGCAGTCGCGGCCTTCCTCCTGGTCTTCGTCGTGGCCCGTTATGCCCAGGGTCTGGAGGCCGCCGACGAGCACCGAGAGGCGGAGCCCGAGCGTGACGACGAGTCGGCCGAGCCGGCGGAGGTCCCTGCCGGTTGACGGAGCCACACGCGCACGACCCCGGCGAGGCTCACGACCATGACCACGACGACGAGTCCGGCATCCGGGGCTGGCTGAAGCACACGTTCACGCCCCACAGCCATGACCCGGGCGCCCGCTTCGACAGCGCTCTCGAGTCCAGCGAGAAGGGCGTCTTCGCGGTCAAGGTCTCGTTGGCCGCCCTGATGATCACCGCCCTGCTGCAGCTGGTGCTGGTGTGGCTCACCAGCTCGACCGCGCTCCTGGCGGACACTATCCACAACTTCAGCGACGCGCTCACGTCCGTGCCGCTCTGGATCGCCTTCGTGGTCGGCCGGCGCGCTGCCAACCGCCGCTACACCTACGGCTACGGCCGGGCCGAGGACCTCGCCGGGCTGTTCGTCGTGGGCATGATCGCCTTCAGCGCGGCACTCGTGGCGTGGGAGTCGTTCCAGCGCCTGTTCGAACCGGCTGAGGTCAGCAACCTCGGTCTGCTCGCGGTCGCCGGCGTGGTCGGCTTCCTGGGCAACGAGCTCGTAGCCATGTACCGCATCCGGGTGGGCAACGAGATCGGCTCGCAAGCGCTCATCGCCGACGGTCTCCATGCCCGCACCGACGGGCTCACGTCCATCGCGGTCGTCATCGCCGCCGCGGGCGTGTGGCTGGGCTTCCCGCTGGCCGATCCCATCATCGGGCTGGTCATCACCGTGGCCATCCTGTGGATCCTGCGCGACGCCGCGCGCTCCGTCTTCCGCCGGCTGATGGATGCGGTCGATCCGGAGCTCGTCGATGACATCGAGCGGGTCGCTGCCGGCGTTGAGGGCGTGATGGAGGTGGAGACGGTGCGAGTGCGCTGGATGGGCCACCGGCTGATCGTGAGCGTGGCCCTGGTCGTGGACTGCCAGCAATCAGTGGCTGAGGGGCACCACGTCGCGGAGCATGTGCGTCACGCGCTCTTCCACGAGGTTCGTGGTCTCGACACGATCATCGTTCACATCGATCCCTGCGACTGTGGCGAGGCGGACGCTCACGCTCACACTCGTGGCCACGACGAGACGTTGGCCCCGCGGCGCTCGACGGACGAGGTCGGCCAGCCGGGCGAGGACTGAACTACCGCTAGAGGAAGACCGACCAGCTACCGCCGCGTACGGGCGAGGCGATGGGCATGGGCACGTTCCAGCCGATGAGCTCACAGCCGAGGAAGTGCGGCGCCTGCTGGCCGGGTGTGCAGCGCGGGCAACCCCAGTAGGCGTAGCCGCCCTCGTCGGGCAGGAAGTCGACGTGGCAGACATCGACGGCAGGATCACAGAAGCGGTCGTGGCAGATGCAGTCACAGCCGACAGGGTGGTCACAGCTGCACACAGCGTCAGGGGAGGGTTCACGGATGACGGTCGCCTGGATCGGCTCACGTGTGGCCATCGAGCGTGCCTCCACTCGGTCCGAGCCACGACACAGCCCCCCGGGGCCCGAGATGCAGGTATGTTCGCAGGGTCGTCAAGCCCTGCCAGCCGTACGGATGGGCTAGAGCACCCTGGCGCTGTCCCCCGGCCGCACGGCGCCCGACCGCACGACCCGCGTGTTCGCGCCGCGCATGCGCAGGGCCTGGCCCTCCTTCGTGCTGATGTGCCGCAGAGCGTCCGCGCCCCACCAGCCGCGGAACTGGACGCAGCCGGTGTGCGGCTCGGGCTGCACTTCGAGGATGGCCTCGCCCACCGCGAGGCGCGTACCCGCAGGCATGTTCGCCTCCGAGATATCGAGGTCGATGTAGAGCTGATCCCCGCACTGGGCCCAGGTGGCAGGTTCGGACTCGCCGCTGACGAGCTCGGCCACGCGCGCGTTCATGACCGTCACCTGTGCGTACGGGCTGGGGGTGTCGCGGTTCATGCCGGGACGGTTGATCCAGTCGTCGCCGATCAGGCCCTGCTCCGTGTCGAGCTGACCTTCGTCGAGGATCTCGCGTTCGCCGCGCCCCGGTCGTCGTACCACGAGACGCACCTGCCCCTCGTCCGTGGGCGTGTCCAACACGCCGGCCATCCCCGCTTCGAGCTGCTCTGCTGTCTGATGCGCCATGGCCCGAGTATGCCGTACGACTCCCGCAGGCCTCGTCGTCGGATCGTCACAGTGGTCTGCTTGGATACGCTGGCCATGACGACTACCCCCGTGACCGCGCCCGGATCGGGCGCCGCCCATTCCCGCTCAGCGAACATCGCCGCCTTCATCGCTGGTTGCCTCGCTGCGGCCCTTGGCATCGCCGTCGGCGAGCTGATGGCCGGGCTGATCGCTGGCGCGCCCTCGCTCATCATCGCCATCGGTGACACCGTCATCGAGTACCAGCCGCCGGGCGCCAAGGAGCTCATCGTCGAGCTCTTCGGCTCGAACAACAAGCTGGCCCTCAACGTCGGCATCACCGTTACCGCCATCCTCATCGCCGGGTTGCTCGGCTTGGCCGGTCGACGCAGCTGGCTGGTGCCGGTGGCCGGCTTCGTGGTGGCCGGAGTGGTCGGTCTTGCTGCCGCTCTGACGAGACCACTGGTGGAGCCGGTCCTCGCGGTCGTCACCATCGTCCTGGCCATCGGC
>CAYZDQ010000128.1:0-6478 GCA_964476955.1 uncultured Anaerolineaceae bacterium | reverse complement strand
GAGGGAGGCGTCGCGCCACCGGTCGAGCCGACCTCACCGGCCAGGGATGCGCCAGGCGGAGCGGAACCGAGCCAGCGGGGACGTCGAGGCTGCCGATCTCGTCGAGCACGCTGAAGGCTCCGTCCTCGAGCGCGCGCAGACGCCCGGGGCCGACGCCTGGCGGCACGGTCACCACGTGGCGCAGACCGCCTTCGGTCACCTCGCCCAGGACCTCCCCGGGTCCCACCTCCTGGCCCGGCCGAGCGCTCGCCCGGAACTCCCAGCGAGCGTCCCCCAGCGCATCTCGCGCGGAGCTCGAATCCGCCTTCCGGAGAGCACCCGCCCCCGGCGCGTCGTCACGCCGCGCACCCGGCAGGAGCAGCCAGGTGCCCGCGGCCGCGAAGGTATCGAGCGGTCGCTGCAGCCCGTCGTAGACCCGCCCGAGCATGCCCGGGCCCAGCCACGCCACGAGGGGAGCGCCGCTCAGCTCGACCGGGTCACCCACGCGCAGCCCCTGGGTCTCCTCGTAGACCTGCAGCGTGCCGAGATCGCCGTCGACGTGGATGACCTCGGCCAGCAGCCGCTGCGGGCCCACGCGTGCGACCTCGCCGATGGCCGCCGAGCCGGGGATGCGCGAGCGCACCACCGGGCCGCTGGCGGCGACGACCGTAGCCTTGTCCCTGGGACCCGCTCGCCCGCCGCTCACGACTCCCCTCCACTGATCTGGATGCGGAAGCCGATGGCCCGCTGGAACATCTCGCCGAGCAGCTGCTCACGAGCGGCGCCCGGGATGTGCGCGCCCTCCGGGATGGGCATGACCACGGGCCGTGCCAGCTGCTCGACGTCACTTCGCAGCCGGTCGTCGATGCTGGCCCAGAGGTCAGAGCTCACCAGCAGCACCCCCACGTCGAAGGTGCTGGCCAGGTGGCTCAGGGACGCGGCCGCCTCCGGCCCCGGCGAGGCCACGACGGTGGAGCAGCCGGCGAGGCGATAGCCGTCGGCCTGGCCCGGGGCGCTGAGGATCACCACGCGAGCCATGTCGGCCTCTCGTTGCGGGCCAGGTACGGTGCCACATCCTCGGCCGACCAGTGGACGCGGACCCTCGCGATCATCGCGCGCAGGCGGATGGCCTGGGACTCGACCGCGGCCACGTACCCCGCCACAGCTCCGATGCCGAGCGGGTCACGGCGGCCGAGTGCGCTGAGTGCATCGAGCCGGGCCAGGCGCGTGGTGCGGTCCACGACCGTGGCCAGTGTCGGACCGGCCTCGCCGAGCTCGACGATGGCTGCCTCCTGCGCCGCACGCTCGTGCTCGAGCAGCCGGCGCAGTGCCGCTGCCTCCTCGCCCCGGACATCCACTCGTTCCCAGCGCGCACGGTCGATGGCTGCCTGCAGCATCGACTCGACACTGGCGCTGGCGGTCCCGCGGGTCTCGGCCGCGATGATCGCCTTGGCGTCATCACGCGAGATGACCCCACGGCCCCAGAGCGGGCGCAGGGTCGCGGCCAGACCGGGTGCGCGTGCCATCGCCGCCACCGCGGCCGCGTTGAGCAGCGCGCCGGGCACGGCGGTGGTGGCGATCCGCTCAGCCGCTTCTCCAGCACGCCGGCGTCGCAGCACGGCCACCACCCGCTCCGCGTCCAGTGGCAGCACGAGTGCCTCCACGAAGCGGCACTCCGAGCCGTCGTAGAACGGCGGCAGCGCTCCGAGACGCGCCGAACGATGGAACTCGACGGCGGTCTCGAGGGCCACGGACGCCTCGGTCCCGAGCGGCGCGACCCGTCGCAGGATCGGCGCCCAGTCCGCCGAGCGCTCCAGCTGCGTCACCATCACCGAGGCCGTGGCGGAGTCGCCCAGGCGCGTGATGTCGGCGCGATCGAGCAGCCGGCCCCGCATGGCCGCGATGCGAGCGTTGCCATAGTCGTAGCCCATGGCTATGCCGCCGAGCCCGGCTCGCGGTCTGCTGGTTCGAGCCGCAGCAGCTGCGCCACACCCTCAGCCAGCAGCGACCGTGCCCGCTCGACCCGCACCGACAGGCGCGCGTCCACCTCGATGCGACCATCCTGCGAGCTGACGGTGAGACCTGGTTCCTCGTCGTCGGCGAGAGCCACGATGTCGGCGCGCCATGGATCGGCGGCGCCATGGATCGCATCGACGTCCTGCGCCCGCACCCTCACCGAGGCACCTTCCCCGACCGCACGCAACGCTTCGTCGCACAGCGCCGACAGCGCAGACTCCCAGCGAGATCGGTCGGCCCCATCGGCGATGGCCCCGACCTGCTTCTCGGCTGCGTCGAACACGGCCATCAGCCGCGCCGCATCGGCACGAGCGCGCTCCTCGAGGATGCGCAGGCGCACCGCGTTGATGCGACGCTGGGCCGCGGCGCGGATCTCCGGGCCCAGGCGCTCGACGGCCGAGTCGACCTGTGCCTGCACCTCGGCTTCGGCGGCGGTGACCATCGCGCTCGCCTGAAGCTCAGCGTCCTCGAGGATCCTCGTCGCTTCCTCGTCTACCTCGCGCTCGATGATCGCGACGATCTCTTCGACACCCATGGGGTCACCCTCAGGGAGTGCTCACAGCAACAGGATCATGGCGGCCACGACGAAGCCGAGGATGACGATCGTCTCCGGCAGCACCAGCAACAGGAAGATGCTGTTGAGCAACTCCGGCTTCTCGGCCAGCGCCCCGGTCCCGGCCGCGCCGATGCGTGACTGGGCCCATGCGGTCCCCAGCGCGGTCAGCCCGATCGCGAGCGCTGCGCCGATCACCCGTGCAGCTCCTTCATCCATCCCAGCTACCTCCCATCTGCCTGAACGCTTTGGCTCGCTCCGAGCGCTGACGTGAAGGGCGCGTAAGGCGTGCCCCCCGGTTCCACGAACTTGGTGAAGAACTCGACGTAGTGCAGTCGTAATCCCTGGACCGAGGCATCGAAGACGCCCAGCGCCAGGTTCAGGGAGTGCAGCACGGTCGCGACGAGGATCCCGAAGATGATGCTGGGCATGAGGCTGCCCAGCCTTTCGGCGACGAGCGCGAGCATGACCCCGGCGAAGGCGACGGCCATCAACCGCGCATATGAGAGCACGTTGCCCATGGCACCCAGCATCTCGACGGGCCCCGCGATGCCCATCGACAGCCCCGCGATGACGGTCGCCGCGATGAGTGACGCGACGCCGATCGCGATCAGCTCGGCCGGCAGGAGCCCGGCGACCGCGGCGGCCATGACGACGACCATGACGAGCCCGACGAGGAGCGATGCGCGTCCGACAGCCTCCCGACGGTGGTTCACCTGGGCGGCATTCCACACCCCCAGTGCCAATCCCAGTCCGACCTGGGCGAACCCGATGGTGATGGCGATCAGGAGCATGCCCTCGATGGCTTCGCGCGTGGGAGCACGGTGGAACAGGGGTTGAAGACCCAACGCATGGCTGCCGGCCTCACCGAAGACTTCCGCGAAGAGCACGCCGAAGAAGATCATCGACATGGCCATCGTCAGGCCGATGGGCCAGACCTTGCGTAGAAGCGGACGGCCCTGCATGCGCGTCCGGAAGACGAGCAGGAGCGCCAGCAGGACGATGCCGTAGCCGGCGTCGCCGATCATCAGGCCTGCGAAGGCCGGGAAGGTCAGCGCCAGCAGCGGGGTCGGGTCGATGGTCCCGTAGCGCGGCACGGCCGCGAAGCGTGAGAGCGGCTCGAACGAGCGCGCGATGGGCCCGTTGGTGACGGCCACCGGCGGCTCCTGGCCGGGCGTCGGCGCGTTCCCGTGGTCGATGAGCAGGATGTGGTCCCCGAGGCCCTCGGTGAGGGTCTCCCTCAGTTCGTCGATCTCGGCCGCGGGCACCCAGCCGGTGAAGACGGTGAGGTGGTCCGAATGCGTGGCCCGATGCAGCTCGCGGTGCTCGGCCACACGGTCACCGAGCACGAGTCGCAGCACGGACACGTTCTCCCGGTGCTCGTCCGCGAGCTTCTCGAACGCGCCCTCGAGCTCGACGATGCGCGCCCGCAGACGCTCGACCTCAGCAGTCATCCGGGGGCCCAGCTGGTCGAAGGGCACGCCCTGGAGGTCGGCCGGCAGGCTGACCTCCTCGAGCTCTCGACCGCCGAGGGCATCGGAGACGTCACCGGCCGAGGCGGCCGGATAGAGCAGGACCGCGGCCGTGCGCTGGTCGGCAAGGTCCGCCGAGATCACCTCGCAGCGGCCCTTGGTGATGGCCTCGAGCTCCTCGCTGATGAGCCCCACCAAGGCGCGGTGTCGGGTGCTCACGATGATGCCCGTGGCCGCGTAGCCCCGGAGCCGCGGCAGGTGCCCCACGGCACCGGAGAGACCGTCGATGATGTGACGGTAGGAATCGATCCGCTCGAGGTCGGCCACGGCACGGACGCGCTCACCGGTGACGCGGTCCGCCTCCGCCTGGACCGACCGCATGCGGTCGGCCGCAGCCAGCAGCGCGTCGTCATCGAGCGCCCACGTCGCCTCCAGCCGACCACGACTCACCGGCGCCTTGCCCAGGAGCGCACGCAATCGGGCGATCTCCTCGAGCGGCTCGCGGAAGCGACCTTCGTCCTCGACGACCGGCCCGGCCTCCCTCTCGGAGTGCGCGGTCAGGAACACGCCCGGTCGCGTCTCCTCGAGCTGCTCGAAGGTCTCGAGATGCACGACGCTGGCACGGTGGATGAGCTTCAGCCCATCGCCAGCCACCGAACGCGGGACGATGATCTCGACACGGCGCATGGTCACGAGCATCAGGTCCGCTCCGGGTCGTCGGTCGCAGGGATCGCTTCGCCCAGGACGTGGGCGACCACGACCGCTACGGCCTGCTCGACGCTCGCGTCCGCGCCCCCGGGGCTCGTGCCCGCACCGGCTCGCCGGGCGGCGGCCCGCTCGAGGTCCTCGATGGCGGCATCGGCCTCGGCTTCGGTGGTCTGGCGCAGCGCATCGAGGGCCTCGTCGACGCGTCGACCTGCTCCCGCCGAGATGACCGATTCCCGCCGGCGTGCCTCGGACACGATGTCTTCCGCCTCGGTGGACGCAGCAAGCCGGCGCTCGCGCGCGGCCATCTCGGCCTGCTCGAGTGCAGCGAGCAGCGTCGCCTCGTTCGACGACCCCATCCGTGCCTACCTCGTTCAGAGTGCCAACGAAAAGGCCTGTCTAGGGGGAGTGTCCGACGCGATGGTCTCACTGGCTAGACTGCGCCGGCCCGAATCGGCGGGCCGTTCGGCCACATCGGGCCTCATATCCCGGGGACTCGGGACCTTTGTCACACGTCGCTGCCAGGACCCCGACCTACGCTGGCGGGGCCATGGTCGGAGATTCGGGGGCCGATCCGGTAGACCTGACCCCGGTTCATCGCGTCCTCGAGGAGATGGCGCCGGTGGGCCACGGACACGTCATCCCCCTGCTCCAGGCGGTCCAGACCGGCTACGGCTATCTGCCGCGCGAGGCATTGGCAGAGGCGAGCACGGGCACGGGCATCCCGCTGAGCCACCTGTACGGCGTAGCAACGTTCTATGCCCAGTTCTACCTCGAGCCGCACGCACGCGACACGGTCCGCATCTGCCGTGGCACGGCCTGTCATGTGCGGGGCCGCCAGGCGGTCCAGGACACCGCGGAGTCCCTCGTCGGTATCCGCGAAGGTGAGCTCACCGAGGACGGCCGCTTCGGCATCGAGACCGTGGCCTGTCTGGGTACGTGCTTCCTGGCGCCGGTGATGATGGTCGATCACGACTACTTCGGCAGCGTGACCTCGGACGAGGTCCCCGGCATCCTGGAGGGGTACGAGTGACCGGGGTCTCGTCCCCGGACGAGCTGGCCGCGCTGCGCGACGAGCTGGCCGCTGCCGCCGAAGGCGAGAGACGCGTGCTGGTGTGCTCCACCGGCTGCCTGGCCGTCGGAGCCCGGGACATCGAGGCGGCCTTCCGCGACGGCGTCGCTGCCGCCGGCCTCGAGCACGAGGTCGAGGTCGTGGCCACCGGCTGCCACGGCCTGTGCGCCATGGCGCCCGTCGTCGTCATCGAACCGGACGACCTCTTCTACGGGCGGCTCCGAGCGAAGCTCGTACCCGACGTCATCGCCCAGACCGTGCAGGAGGGCCAGGTCATCGGCCGACTCTGCTACGGGCGGGACGAGGCCATGGCACGGGCGCGAGACGTCCCCTTCTACGAGCACCAGACCAAGCGCGTGCTGCGCAACGTCGGCCGGGTCGACCCCCAGCGCATCGAGGATGCCATCGGACGGGGCGTCTACCAAGCCGCCGCCAAGACACTCGTCGGCTTGCAGCCCGACGAGGTCGTGGAGGAGGTGAAGAAGGGTGCCATCCGCGGACGCGGCGGTGGTGGCTTCCCGACCGGGCGCAAGTGGGAGATCTGCAAGGGCTTCGCTGCCGACGATCGCTACCTCATCTGCAACGCCGACGAGGGCGACCCGGGCGCCTTCATGGACCGGGCCCTGCTGGAGGGCGACCCGCACAGCGTCATCGAGGGCATGATCATCGCCGCCTTCGCCA
>CAYZDQ010000127.1:0-6493 GCA_964476955.1 uncultured Anaerolineaceae bacterium | reverse complement strand
GATGACCCAGATCGGGAAGGCGATAACGAAGGTCTGCTCGACGATGGGGGTGAGCATGAGGACCAGTCCGAAGCCGTAGCTGACGACGTTGAACCAGCGCGGCAAGGCACGCGTGGTCATGCCCAGCGAAGCGGTGGCGATGACGAAGATGGCCGCCATGCGCACGCCCATGATGACCATCAGCGCATTGCCAACACCGGCCAACACTCGGAGCGCATCCACGGGGATCTGATCATCTCCGGCGCCCGCCACGACGACCGATGTGGCGACCGCCGCTGCCCCCACCAGGAAGACCGCCGTGAAGACGACGCCGCTGACCAGCTGCAGGTCGCTGATGAGCATGTTGCGCCGGTGCTGGGTGCCCCGGATCCAGCCACGCAGGGCCACGATGAACCACAGGAAGAGGATGGCCGCGAAGGGCAGCAGGTACATCCCGGCGATGGTCGAGCCGGAGAGGCCGGTGCTCTCGTAGTAGGCACTCTGGTCGGGAGCCTGGCTCAGCCCCGTGCGGTCGTCCCGCATGAGGTACCAGGCGATGATGGTGAGCACGCCGTAGGCGATGCCCGCGCCGCTGGTGAGCAGCGCCGCACGTCGCAGGGCCCGACGGATCGCTGATACGCCAGGGTCCTGTTCGGCTGTCTCCGCCATCGTCGCAGTCTCCGTTGGTCACTCGTCCGGTCGACTCATGGTGGCGCGCGGCCACGGTCAGCCGGCACCACTAGAATCGGACCCATGACTGACTGGGACATCGACTCCGTTCGCTACCGCTTCCCCTCCCTTCGCCGCGTCGGGCCTGACGCTCAGCCCGTGGTGTGGCTGGACAACGCCGCCGGCACGCAGACCGTGGACAGCTGCCTGCGCGCCATCAACGACTACCTCCTCGATAGCAATGCCAACCACGGTGTGCCCAACGCACCCAGCGTCGAGACCGACGAGATGGTCCGCGACGTGCGCCGGTCCATGGCCGACCTGCTGGGCACCAGCGATCCCGACGAGATCAGCTTCGGCCCCAACATGACCACGATCACGTTCGCACTCAGCCGTGCCATCGGGGCCACGCTGCAGGCGGGCGACGAGATCGTGGTCACCCGCGTGGACCACGACGCCAACGTGGCACCCTGGCTGGCGCTGGCCGAGGAGCACGATCTGGTCGTCCGCTGGGTGGGCCTGCGAGAGGATGACGCCACCCTCGACATGGACGAGCTGGCGCAGGTCATCGGGCCCAGGACGAAGCTGGTGGCTGTCGGCCTCGCCTCCAACGGCACCGGCACCATCAACCCCGTGCCCGTGGTCGCCAACCTCGCCCATGCGGTCGGAGCGCAGCTGTTCGTCGATGCCGTCGCCGCCGTGCCTCACGTGTCCATCGACGTCGAGGCGCTCGGTGCCGACTATCTCGTCTGCTCGCCGTACAAGTTCTATGCCCCGCACCTGGGCGTGCTCTGGGGGCGACGAGAGCTGCTGGAGGCGCTACCGGCATTCCATGTCCGCCCTGCCGGTGACGCCATCCCCGGCCGTTTCGAGACGGGCACCAAGCCGTTCGAGCTGCTGGCCGGGCTGGGCGGTACGGTCCGCTACCTCGAGAAGGTCGGCATCACGCAGGGAGGCGCACCCGGTCTGCCGGGCCAGGACGACAGGTTCCGTCGGTCCCGTCTGCAGGCCGCGATGGCCGCGATCCGACGCTACGAGACCCGGCTCGGCACAGCCCTGCTCGAGCGGATCTCGGCGGTGCGTAGCGTGCGCATCTACGGCATCACCGACGCGGCTCGCGCCGCGGAACGCTGCCCCACGGTGGCTTTCACGCTCGGGTCGCACCGGCCTGCAGAGACCGCTCGCTTCCTCGGCGAGCGAGGCATCTATGTCCGCAATGGCGACCACTACGCCTGCGAGCTCCATCGTGCCCTGGGCCTGGCCGAAGACGGAACCGTCCGTGCCAGCGTGGGCCACTACAACACGCTCGAGGAGGTGGAGCGCCTGGGCGCCGCACTCGACGAGCTGGTCGTGAGCTAGGTTGCCCAGAGGCGCATCACGCCCGAGACACCTTTCAGCGCCTGTGCGTGTCCGACAGGATGGGCCGGCAGCCATAGGCAAGGAGGGAGATCATCGCTACCGATGGCGTCGCGCCCCGGCGTGACTACGAAGAGGCGCTGCGCTCGATCGGCCTCGCGTTCGACGAACAGAAGCTGCAGGATGTCATGCTCCTCGAGCGTCAGGACGGCTTCCTCGTGACGGGCCTGGGCCAGACCGAGGCCTTGCTCACCGATGACCCTCAGGCGCGCTACCGCTTCGTGGAGTTCACCTACTCGGACGATGACATCGTGGCGGCCTCTATGCGCGGTGCCGCCCAGCGCGGCTCTCGCCACCGGGCGGATCGCAACGAGCTGGCCTTCCGGCTCATCGGCCGCTTCGTCAACGCCGAGTCAGGTTCGTACCTCCTCATCGTCAACCAGGGCGACAGCTTCGTGGTGCGGATGCTCGTGGACGCCGACTCCGACATGCCCCACCGGTTCGTGACCATCACCAGCGCCGACCTCGAGCGCATGCACGAAGAGGCCCTCGCGGCGCGCGGAGGACCCGGCGGGGTCCGCTGAACCTCGACACGACCTCACCTGTCAGCTGGTCGCCCCGGCCTCCACGAGCTCGACGTCTGCCTCCCGTCGCCGGCTGGGCAGCTCGCGCGTGAACAGCAAGGCCAGCAGGGCCACGGCCGCAGACACGAGCAGGCCCGTGCGCAACGCCTGCAGCTGCGCGGACTCGTAGTCTTCGACGAGGGCATCCTGCGTGGACTCGTCGAGGGGCGTCGCCTCCAGCGCCGTGGCCAGCTCCTCTGCCGGCACGAACTCGATCGTGCCCTCGATGGCCGTCGTGACCGCAGCCGAGACGACCGGGGTGATGCGCTCGTCAGCGGCGATGGTGGAGGTGAAGCTGGTGGCCAGCCCGGCGATGACCACGGCACCGACCAGGGCCACGCCCACCGACGAGCCGAGCTGCTGCGAGGTGTACTGCAGGCCTCCGGCTTCACTGCGCCCGGACGCATCCACCGATGACTGCACCACGTTGCCGAGCTGCGATGCCAGCAGGCCCATGCCCACGCCCAGCAGGGCCATCGCGCCACCGAAGGCGAGGCCTTCGAGCGTCGGCTCGATCGCGGCCATAAGGATGAAGATGGCGATGGCCACCACCACGAAGCCGGTGCGGATGATGCGTCGCACCGAGAAACGCAGGCTCAGCCGTGAACCCGCCGCGGAGGCGATGAACATGGTGATCGACACCGGCAGCATGCGGATGCCCGTCTCGAGTGCGTTGAGGCCCAGCACGAGCTGCAGGTAGAGCGGCACCACGAAGAAGATGCCCATGAGCACGAGGTTCTGGGAGAGCAGGCTGGCCAGACCGCCGCGCAGCGTGGGGATGCGCATCAGGTCCAGATGCACCAGTGGATCCTTTCCGCTGGCCTCGCGCCGGCGGCTCCAGCGGACGAAGGCGTAGAGCAGCCCCACGCCGCCGCCGATGAGGAAGACGACAGGCGAGAAGCCGAGGATCGTGAAGGGCGGGGCGATCGGATGCACGAAACCCCAGCCGCTCGATTGCAGGATGCCGTAAACGATGGCGCCGAGGCCTGCCGCGGAGAGCACCGAGCCGACGATGTCCAGGCTTGGCTTGCGACCTTCACGCGGTGCCTCGACGACGTAGCGCACCAGCGCCAGGATGATGAGCACCAGGATGACCTCGCCCACGAACACGATGCGCCAGGTGAGCACCGTCGTGGCCCAGCCGCCGACGATGGGCCCGACCGCGATCCCGGCACCGGCCACGCCGCCGATGATGGCGTAGGCGGTGACCCGCTCGCGGCCCTCGTAGTTACCCGCGATGAGCGCGGCCAGGGCCGGCAGCACGAGTGCCGCCCCGAGGCCCTCGAGGATCGACCAGCCCAGCGTCAGTGCCGCCACCGTGGGCGCCACCGCCGTCAAGGCCGAACCGGTGGCATAGACCACCAGGCCGATCACGAACGCTCGCTTGCGCCCGATGATGTCGCCGATCTTGGCACCGGTGAGCATGGTCATGGCCATCACCAGCGAGTAGAGCGTGATGACGCCCTGGATGGTGGTGACGGTGGTGTCGAAGTCCTCCACCAGCTGGCTGATGGACACGTTCATGACGGCCTGGTCCAGGACCATCACGAACTGGGCCAGGGCCAGGGCCGCGAGCGGCAGCGGGTTCTTCATGTGGGCCTCACCTCGGGCAGGTAGGGCCCGAGTGTAGGCGGGTCAGACCCCCCTTGGTGCGACCCAGCCGGGCAGTTGCTCGCGCAGGACGTCGAGTGGCAGGGAGCCGTGCCCGATGACCTGGTCGTGGAAGGCCTGGTGGTCGAAGCGGTCCCCGTCGCGCGCCTCGAGCGCGGCGCGGAGGTTCATGATCTCGCGCTGGCCCATCATGTAGCTGAGCGCCTGGCCGGGCCAGGCGAGGTAACGGTCGGTCTCGATCTCCGCTTCGAGCTGCGAGAGACCGGCCCGCTCGATGAGCACGTCGATCGACTGCTGGCGGCTCCAGCCGAAGGCATGCATGCCCGTGTCGACCACCAGCCGGGCTGCGCGGTGTGCCTCCGATTCCCAGGCCCCGAAACGCTCGAGCGGGCTGCGGTAGAGACCCATCTCCGCGGCCAGTCGCTCCGAGTAGAGGGCCCAACCCTCCACGTACGCGCCACAGGCGAGCAGGGAGCCGTGCACACGGAAGGCCGGCAGCTGGTCGAGGTGGCGCTCGGTGGTGAGCTGGAAGTGGTGACCGGGCACGGCCTCGTGATAGGTCATGGGCACGACCTGGTGCAATGGCCGGCTCGACGGGTCGTAGGTGTTGAGGAAGTACATGCCCGGACGGCTGCCGTCGTCGGCCGGTGGGTAGTAGAAGCCCGCGGGAGCATCCTTCTCCGCATGTGGCTCCACGGCCTGCACCTCGCAGTGCTCCGCGGGCGGGTTGCCGAACCACTTGGGCGCCTCCGCCTCCGCACGGGTGATCCACTCCTCGGCAAGTGCCACCATCTCCTCGGGCGTATCCGCGTGGTTGTGCGGGTCGCCGTCGAGGAACACGCGCAGGGCGGCCACGCTCTCATGGCCCAGCTCCGCGGCGATCGACCCCTCCGCGGCCTCGATCTCATCGAGGCGGCGGAGGCCGTAGTCATGGATCGTCTGCGGATCCTCGTGCAGGTTCGTGTAGCTCAGGATGTGGTGGCCATAGACCGCCTCTCCGTCAGGCAGGTGGCAGACGCCGTCGCCGGCACGCGCGTGTGTGGCGTAGTCCTCGAGCAGCGCAAGCCAATCGGCCAGGGCCGGCTCGACATGCTCGCGGATCGCTGCCAGCAGCGTGGCGCGCTGGGCCTCGGGCAGGTCAGCGTTGACGGCCAGCAGCGGCGAATCCTCGGCCGGTGTCTCGACCAGACCGCGGGTCTGGGTGATGCAGCGCGCGACCACCGGCGCCGGCGCGGTGCGGCCCGAGGTCAGGCCCGCGGCCACGTTGGCCTTGTGCGCCGCTATCCAGCCGGGGTAGGCAGCCAGCCGCTTGAGCAGGTTCTCGAAGCGCTCGGGCGTATCGGTCCGCTGGAAGCGGGCCAGCTCCCCGATGAGCGACTGCGGGCCGTTGATCTGGTCGAGGGCCTCCATCTCCCACAGACGCAGCTCCTCGGCGCTGCGGAAACGGGTGATGATCGCGCGCATGAGCCCGACCGTCACCGTGTCCTCGACCGAGAGCTCGGCCTGGACCAAGGTCTCGATCTCGGCTGCCCAGCGATCGACCAGCGCATTCATCGCGGCGCGTCCCTCGGCGGAAGGGTCGTCGAGCCGGTCGTCCCAGGTCTCGATGCCCTGCACCGTGGCCCAGATCGGGTTCAGCTCGAGGAACTCCATCCAGGCGCGGTCGGCGAACTGGTAGACGGGCGTGGTGGTCAAGACGTGCTCCCCCTTGGTAGGACTGGCATGGGACCTGGTGTCGATGGATCTCAGTCGGCCCTGGGCTGGACCCAGCCGGGCAGCTGCTCACGCAGCACCGTCAGGGCCAACGAGCCATGGCCGATCACCTGGTCGTGGAAGGCCTGGTGGTCGAAACGATCCCCGTCCCGTTCTTCGAGTCGCGCCCGCAGGGCCAGGATCTCGCGCTGTCCGATCATGTAGCTCAGCGCCTGGCCGGGCCAGCTGATGTAGCGGTCGGTCTCGGTCTCGGCCTCGAGTCGCGAGAGCCCGGCTCGCTCGATGAGCAGGTCGATCGATCGCTGTCGGGTCCAGCCGAAGGCATGGATGCCGGTGTCGACGACCAGTCGCGCGGCGCGCCAGGCCTCTGTCTCGAGGGCACCGAAGCGCTCGAGCGGCGTGCGGTACAGGCCCATCTCCCCCGCGAGCTGCTCGGTGTAGAGCGCCCAGCCCTCGATGAACGAGCCGGCTGCGAGGCGCGCGCCGAAGCGACGGAAGGCCGGCAGGCCCTCGAGCTCCTGCTCGATGGCCAGCTGGAAGTG
>CAYZDQ010000126.1:0-6496 GCA_964476955.1 uncultured Anaerolineaceae bacterium | reverse complement strand
TGGCCGAGTTGGCGCGCATCGGCGACGTGCGCGGTCCGGGTCTGATGATCGGTGTAGAGATGATCAAGGACCCGGCGGCTCCGGATGTCGCGCTGGGCAGCGCCCTGAGCCAGGCCAGCGCTGAGCATGGCCTGCTCGTGCTCACCTGTGGCGCCGGTAACGTCGTGCGCTGGATCCCGCCGCTGGATGTGCAGCGCTCCGAGATCGAGGAAGCGCTGGGCGTCTTCCAGGAGTCGCTGCTCGCGACCCGCTAGCGACTCGGTCGGTGCGGATCTCGTGACAGGGATCGCTCAGGCGGCCGACGCGTCCCGTGGGCCGGCCTATTCGTCTGACGACTGACTGGACCAAGTTGGGCGAGCGCGGGGCTCCAACTCGGCCCTTTCATGCTCCTGACGACCAGGAACGCGGGGATGAGGGCTGCCAGCCGCCCAACTGCGCCGGGCTAGTCGTGAGACCCGGGGGCGCATAGCGGGAGTGTGTCAACGGCGCGGTGGCGGCGCCGTTGCCAGGGACGACTCAGTCGAGACGGATCTCGCGACAGGGGTTGGTCAGGCGGCCGACACCTTCGACCTCCACGGTCATGACGTCTCCGTCACCCATCGTCACCCTAGGCTCGCGGAAGTAGCCCACGCCCGAGGGTGTGCCCGTGCAGATGACGTCGCCCGGCTCGAGCGTGAACGCCTGCGAGCAGAAGGACACCAGGAAGGGCACGCTGAAGATGAGGTTCGACGTGTTCGACTCCTGCATCAGCTCGTCGTTGCGCCAGCTGCGCACCGACAGTGCGCCCGGGTCGGGGATCTCATCGGCGGTCACCAGCGCCGGACCCATGGGGCAGAACGTGTCGAGCGACTTGCCGCGCACGTACTGCCGGTCGCCGAACTGCAGGTCACGCGCGGTGACGTCGTTGATGCAGGTGTAGCCCAAGACGTACTCGGGAGCCTCGGCTTCGCTCACGCGCCGCGCGGTACGACCGATGACCACGCCCAGCTCGGCCTCGAGGTCCACCGCGTCAGTGAGTCCCGGATCCCACTCGACGGTCCCACCGTCACCGATCACCGCGGTGGGGAACTTGGCGAAGAGCATGGGTCGCTCGGGGATCTTGACCTTCCCGCCTTGCTCGGCCACGTGTTCGCGGTAGTTGAAGCCGACGGCCATGATCTTGCCCGGACGGGGCACAGGCGCGATGCGACGTGCTGGATCGACGTCACCCGGGCGGCCGACCGTCGCGGCCGAGCGGGCGGCCGAGCGGAGGGTTGCCAGTGCGTCCGGGCCTCCGGCCAGCAGGTCGGCCATCGAGCCCGGGAGGCCCGCGCCGAGCGCTCGACTCGACCAGATGCGACCCGGGCCGGCTTCCACGCCGAGGCGGTCGCCGGCTTCATCGGTGAACGAGACGAGGCGCATGTCGGGGTCACTCCTGTGGCTGGCGGATTCAGGCGGGTTCGCTGGCGGTGGCGCCTACTGTATCGGGCCGTCCGGTCTCGGCCAGGATCACCGCGAAGATGACCAAGGCGCCACCGACGATCTGCATCGGCGTCAGGCTCTCGCCGAAGAGGAGCATGGCCAGGGCCACGGTGTAGACCGGTTCGACCGTGCTGATGAGCGAAGCTCGCGCACCGCCGACGCGCTTGACCCCGGCGTAGAACGTCTGGATGGCGATCGCGGTGGCCACCAGGCCCAGGCCCAGCAGCGGCAGCCAGACACCCGTGGGCACCGCACCCGGCGACAGTGATCCGCCACTGCCCAGCAGCAGTAGGGCGTACACGAGCGCTGTGGCCGTGGTCATCAGCGCGGCCGCGGGGGAGGGGTCCGGCGCGTCGATGGCCGTCTCGGCGTCGCCAGGCGGCATGGTCACCCCCTCGGCGGCCATCGAGGCTTGCGGCCGCTCCCCGGCCAGACGGGCTTGCAGGATGATCCAGGTGGCATAGATGACCGGGTTGGCGAAGGCCAACACCAGGCCCCACAGCGGAGGCAGCTCGCCCTCCGGGATGCCGCCCACGGTAAGGGCGATGCCGAAGATGGCGATGCCTAGGGCGATCCACGCCCGTCGGCCCTCGAGCCGCCGCAGGAAGCGCGTGGCCATCACCGCCACCATGGCGGGGTAGAGGTAGGCGATGATCGAGGCCAGCGAGATCGAGACCACCTGCAGCGAGGCGATGAAGGCGTAGCTGTTGCCCACGTAGAGCGCGCCCAGCAGGAGCAGCACCGCGATCCGTTTGCGCGGCAGCGACCGCAGGGCCCAGCGCCGTCGCGAGGACAGCAGCAGGAAGCCCCAGCCGAAGAGCGCGGCCGTGGTGAAGCGCCAGAACAGCACCGCCAGCGGCTCCATCTCGGCGTCGTACAGCGGCTGCACGAAGAGCGCACCCGAGCCGAAGCCCGCAGCCGAGATGAGCACGAGGATGATGCCCAGCGCCTGGCCCGAGAGGGGCACACGGCGGCCGGGTCGATCGATGGCGGTCACGCACTCGATGCTACCCGCCAGCGCTCTCGTGCGATTCGCCAGCTCCGACAGCACTGTCAAGGGCCGAACGGCCGGTAGCGTTACACTGACCTGAAGGCGGCTCTCGGTATCGTCGGCCGAGCCGCGAATAGGAGCCCGCCACCGCGTGACAACAGAAACCGATCAGCACTCCCCCCCACCGATCCAGGAGTTGGAACGCGTCACCATCCGCTTCGCGGGAGACTCCGGTGACGGCATGCAGCTCACCGGCAGCCAGTTCACGCGCACCGCCGCCGTCTTCGGCAACGACATCGCCACGCTGCCGGACTTCCCCGCCGAGATCCGCGCCCCGGCCGGCTCGCTGCCCGGCGTCTCGGGCTTCCAGATCAGCTTCTCGTCAGCGGACATCCACACGCCCGGTGACCAGCCGGACGTGCTCGTGGCCATGAACCCCGCGGCGCTCAAGGCCAACGTGGGGGACGTGCCCGCCGGTGGCGCCATCGTGGTCAACGAGGATGCCTTCACCAAACAGAACCTGGCCAAGGCCGGCTACGAGGAGAACCCGCTCGAGGACGGCTCGCTCCACGACTACACCGTCTTCGACATCCCCATCAGCAAGCTCAACGCGCGGGCGCTGGAGGGGCTGGACATGTCCACCAAGCAGGTGGACCTGACCAAGAACTTCTTCGCGCTCGGGATCATGTTCTGGCTCTATGAGCGCTCCATGGATCCCACGGTCAAGTGGATCGAGAAGAAGTTCGCGGCGCGACCGGTGGTGGCCGAGGCCAACCTGCGCGCGCTCAAGGCCGGCTACGCCTTCGGTGAGACCACCGAGATCTTCCACACCCGCAACCGCGTCAAGCCGGCCAAGCTGCCGGCCGGCACGTACCGCAACATCACCGGCAACGAGGCCGCATCGCTCGGGTTCGTGGCGGCCACCAAGCTGGCCAAGCGCGAGCTCTTCTACGGCTCGTATCCCATCACGCCCGCGAGCGAGATCCTGCACCAGCTCTCGACCTACAAGCACTTCGGTGTGCGCACCTTCCAGGCTGAGGATGAGATCGCCGCCATCGGCAGCGCCATCGGTGCCGCCTTCGGTGGCGCGCTCTCGCTGACGGCTTCGTCGGGCCCCGGCATCGCGCTCAAGGGCGAGGCCATGGGCCTCGCGGTCATGGTCGAACTGCCGCTGGTGGTGGTCAATGTCCAGCGCGGCGGCCCCTCGACCGGCCTGCCCACGAAGAACGAGCAGAGCGACCTGCTGCAGGCGCTGTACGGCCGCAACGGCGATGCGCCCATGCCCGTGGTGGCGCCCGCGACGCCGGCCGAGTGCTTCGAGGTGGCCATCGAGGCTTGCCGCCTGGCGCTCAAGTACATGACCCCGGTGGCCTACCTCTCGGACGCCTTCCTGGCCACCGGCTCGGAGCCCTGGCGCATCCCCGAGCCCTCGGACCTGCCGGACATCTCCGTGCCCAACCACACCGATGCCGCGACCTACCAGCCCTATGACCGCGATCCCGACACCCTCGCGCGACCATGGGCCATCCCCGGGTCGCGGGGCATGGAGCACCGCATCGGTGGTCTCGAGAGCGCCGACGTCTCGGGCATCGTCTCCTACGACCCGGACAACCACCAGCGCATGACGGACCTGCGTGCGCGCAAGGTCGCCGGCATCGCCGACGACATCCCCGAGCTGGAGGTCTTCGGGCCCGAGTCGGGTGACCTGCTCATCCTCGGCTGGGGCAGCACCTTCGGTTCGTTGCGCACCGCCACCGAGCGGCTGCAGCGTGCCGGCAAGTCCGTGGCCCACGCGCACCTGCGCTACCTCAACCCGTTCCCACGGAACACCGCTGACGTGCTCTCGAGCTACGACAAGGTGCTCATCCCGGAGATCAACACCGGCCAGCTGCGCTTGCTCATCCGCGGTCGCTTCCTGGTCGACGCGGTGGGCCTCAACCGGGTCCGCGGCAAGCCCTTCCCCGTGCCCGAGGTCATGAAGGCCGCGCGGCTGCTCCTCGACGAGGAGGAATGACATGACCGATACGACCGGCGCCGCTACGGCCACCCAGCCACTCAAGCTCACACGCAAGGACTTCGTCTCCGACCAGGAGGTCCGTTGGTGCCCCGGCTGTGGCGACTACTCCATCCTGGCCCAGACGCAACGGGTCATGCCCGACTTCGGGTACCCGCGCGAGAACATCGTCTTCATCAGCGGCATCGGCTGCTCCGGCCGCACGCCGTACTACATGAACACCTACGGCTTCCACTCCATCCACGGCCGTGCGCCGACGCTGGCCACGGGCCTGAAGATCGCGCGTCCGGACCTCATGGTCTGGGTCGTCACGGGCGATGGTGACGCGCTCTCGATCGGTGGCAACCACATCGTGCATACGATGCGTCGCAACGTCGACATCAAGGTGTTGATGTACAACAACCGCATCTACGGTCTGACCAAGGGCCAGGCTTCGCCGACGTCCGAGTTCGGCAAGCGCACGAAATCCACGCCGGAGGGCACCATCGACCAGCCCGTCGTGCCGCCCTCGCTGGCGCTGGCTTCGGAGGCCACCTTCGTGGCCCGCACCATCGACACCTACAGCAGCCACATCCAGGAGACGCTGGAGGCGGCCGGCCGGCACAAGGGCAGCGCCTTCACCGAGGTGCTGCAGAACTGCAACATCTTCAACGACGGTGCCTGGCGCGAGTTCACCGACCGTGACGTGCGCGACGACCGTGTGCTGGAGCTCAGGCATGGCGAGCCCATGGTCTTCGGCAAGGAGCGCGACCGGGGCATCCGCCTCAACGGCACCAAGCCAGAGGTGGTCAACCTCGGCGATGGTGTGACCGAGGAGGACCTGCTGGTCCACGACGAGACCGACGACATGCTGGCCTACATCCTCAGCCGCATGTTCTGGCCCGACTACCCGGTGCCCATCGGCGTCTTCCGCCGCGTGAAGAAGCCGACCCATCACCAGCTCGTGGCCGGGCAGATCGAGCTGGTCCGGGCGGACAAGGGCGAGGGCGTGCTGCGGGACCTGCTCTTCACCTCTGACACATGGGAGGTCTCCTGACCCCACCGGTGGTCGTCCTCGCTGACGACCTGATGTGGTCGACACGCATCGCCGAGGCCGTGCGCCGTGCCGGTGGCACGGCCGTGCCCCTGACCTCGGACGAGGAGCTTGAGGTCGCGCTCGAGGCCTATCGGCTCGGTGACGTGAACTCGATCAGCGGCGCGGTCGTGGACCTGGCCATGCGCCGCCTTGACGGCGTCGCCGCCATCGAGCGCATCTCTGCGGCCAGGCTGCCGGTCATCGCGGTGGCCGAGCATGACGACCAGCTCACACGCAGGCGCGCGCTCAACGCCGGCGCCACCCGCGTGTTCTCGTATCGCAAGTTCTTCGAGGACGGCACCCGCCTGGTAGAGGGCTGGCTGGCCGCCCACGAACCGGAGGGGGAATGAGATGACCGAAGGCATCAGTGCCACCCGCTACGCCGAGCGCCTGCTGCGAGCGCGGGCAGCCGTGGTCGACGCGCGGGTCACGGCGCTGCTGGTGGGTGTGGGGCCGGAGCTTGAGTGGCTCACCGGCTACGCCGCTCACGGCGGGGAGCGCCTGAACCTGCTGATCATCCCGGCCGAGGGTGACACCGTCTACGTCAGCCCGCGCCTGGAGGCACCGGCCGCCCTGGCCGCACCGGGCCTGGCCGACGGGCGCGTGCGCATCGAGACCTGGGAGGAGACAGACGACCCCTTCGAGCTCGTGCCTTCGCTGGTGCCGCCCCGGGCACCGCTGCGCTTTCTCGTTTCGGATGGCCTGCGGGCTGCGTTCGTGCTGGGCCTGCAGACGGTGCTGCCCGCCGCCGCCTGGGGCGTGGCTTCGACCGTGCTGGCGCCCATGCGGCGGGTCAAGGACGCCGAGGAGATCGCGCTGCTGCGGGCGGCTGCTCATGCTGCCGACCGGGCCATGGAGCGAATCATCACGGGTCCGCTGGTCGGCCGCACCGAGGCCGCGGTCGCCCGTGATGTGCGCGATGCGCTTGTCGACGAAGGTCACGACACCGCCGAGT
>CAYZDQ010000125.1:0-6512 GCA_964476955.1 uncultured Anaerolineaceae bacterium | reverse complement strand
GTGGACACCGAGAAGGAATCGCCGGGGCCGAGGTCGAAGTGGTTGGCCATGTGCTGCTCGACCACGACGCCGTTGGGCAGCGCGGGGTCGAGCGTGGCGCCCTCGGTGATCTTGATGTCGTTGACGGGACTGTGTCCGGATGGCGGCATGCCCACGGCCCGTCCCATCAGCGTGTGCCCCTCGCGCGGCTGGAAGGGCACGTCCGCGACCGTGCGAGTGGTGGAGGCGTCCAGTTGCGCCATCTGCCCACCGGCGGCAAGGACCGCGTCAGACGGCCCGCCGATAGCCGTCACGTGCGCGAGGTTCGTCTCGCGGTAGAGCGCCTCGTAGGAGCCGGTGAGGTTGAGGAAGGCGTCGAAGGAGGCGTTGAAGATGCCCACGCCGAGCGCGATGACCAGCGCAACGGAGAGGAACTGCGCCGGCCGTCTCCGGATCTCGCGCCAGAGCGCGCGTGACAGGATGCTCACCACTGCAGCTCCGAAGCGTCGACCGGATCAGGCTGGAGGTGGTCCTCGACGATCGAGCCGGAGTGGAGGTGGATGACGCGGTCAGCCATCCGAGCGATGGCGGAGTTGTGCGTGACCAGCAACACGGTCGACCCGAACGACTTCGCAGCACTGCGCAGCGCGCCCAGCACCTGTCGGCCGGTCTCCAGGTCGAGCGACCCGGTGGGCTCATCGAGGAGCAGCACGGTCGGCCGCTTCACCAGTGCCCGGGCGATGGCCACGCGCTGCTGCTCGCCACCAGAGAGCAGGCTCGGGAAGCGGTCGGCGAGCTCGGCCAGAGCCACCTCATCGAGCGACTCGGTGGCATCGTTCTCGCCGGCGCCGACGAGCTCGCCCACGAGGGTCACGTTCTCCTGCGCGGTGAGGGTCGGGATGAGGTTGAAGAACTGGAAGACGAAACCGACCTTCTGGCGGCGGTACTCGGTCAGGGCTGCCTCGTCCAGGCCGGTCACCGCTTCACCGTCCACCGTGATGGTGCCGGCCGTGGCCGGCTCGATGCCGCCGATGAGGTTCATCAAGGTGGTCTTGCCGGAACCGCTCGGTCCGAGCACCACGACGAATTGTCCGCGCCCGACCTCGAGCGAGGCGTCCTTCAGGGCGTGCACGGCCAGGTCTCCCTGGCCAAAGGTCTTGTCGACATCCTCGAGGCGGATGACGGGCTCGATGGCCGGCGCCTGCGGGGCCTCGCTGGACATGGGTGCGGTGGTCACGGTGTCTCCTCCCCTGGTGGGCTCAGCAGTCGGATAAGGGTGTCGGCGACAGCGCTCACGTCGAGGGCTGGATCGGCCATGCGCTGGATGAGAAGGCCGTCCAGGAAGGAGGCGATCACGGGCGTCAGGCGTTCTGCGGGGATGTCCCTGCGGATGACGCCGCGCTCCTGTGCCACCTTCAGGCGCGGGTCGAGCAACTCACCCCACGAGCCCATGACCCCGCCCATGGCCTCGGCCACCGCCGGATCGCGGGTGGCCTGCAGCATGGCCTCGGCCATGAGCACACCGGTCTCGGTCTGCAGATCGAAGCGGTCGATGACGCGCATCACACGGTGGATCGAGTCGGTCAGCGGCCGCTCGTCGAGCAGCTCGTCGATAAGGCCCTGGACCTCCGGCATGAGCCTGGCCATCACCGCCTCGCGGCGAAGGTTGCCGATCGAGCCGAAGTGGTAGTGCACCAGGGCCTGGTTCACGCCCGCTCGCTCGGCCGCGGCACGGGTCGTGACCGCGCTCCAGCCCCGCTCGACGATCAGTGACGCCGCGGCGGACAGCAGACGGCGGCGAGTGACATCACCGCTGACGGGTCGATCCGATGCGGTTTGGGCGTGTGACTTAGGCATCTGCCCAAGTCTACCAGCCAAGCGCAACCCCGGCAAGTCAGCGGAGTTCGGGCTGGCCTACTCGGCGGTCAGCGCCTCGTCACAGCGGTCCCAGTCGACAGCTCCCTCGACCCACTCCGGCCGGAGGCAGTCGAGCGGTTGCTCGGTCGGCTGTGGTGTCTCGTCGGCCACCATCCTGAAGGGTTCACCAACGAGGCGGGATTCGGGCGACCACGGCGTCCAGTCGTCAGGCCTGGTGGCCTCGCTGGCAGTGATGTACAGCGCTACGGCCCCGACGTCGGGCGCGACCTGGCCCAGCACCTGCAGGGTCTGGCCGGTCACCGCCACCTCCACGGTGGCATCGAACGCGCCATCCTCGTCGATGGGCTCCCACGTCCCTTCCGATGTGATCTCGCCTGGCCCGAGGGCGACGACGGTCCCTCGTGGCTGGAACGTCCATACCGCTCCACCGGGCTCCGCCTCGACGACCCAGCGACCGACGACGGGATGGTCTGCCGGGCCGGCGAGCGCGACACCGACAAGCGACACCGCGAGCGCAAGAGGGACGACGACTGCCAGGGCCACCCGGCCGAACACGCGACGCATCATGGTCCGAACACCGTAGCAGCCGATGGCAAAGGCGAGGTCAAGGTTCGGGGCGCCATGCGAGACGAACGTGTCCGCCTGAGAACTACCGACTCCACATGGCATCCTGAGGGGGCCGCGCTCTGCGGCATCGCACCCTCGAGACCCAACGACACCGAAGGAACCCATGGACGGCCGACTGACCGCGCTCCTCAGCCGTGCGCTGGACCCCGCTGCTTCCGCTCCGGGCCTGCCCCTCTTCCACGCCACTCGCTGGCTGGCCGAGGATGCCGAACCAGTCGCCCGCGTGGCCGCTGCCTTCGTCATCGCGGCCGGCGCGCCGGACCATCCCGAGCACGACCGAGCCCAGGCGACCCTGGCAGAGCCGCCCGCCGGGGCCGAAGGGAGCGCCGCCTTCTACCGATCCGCCCTGGAGCACATCGACCGCGAGCTGAGCTCGGTCTTCGAGGCTGCCCCCGCCGTCGCCGAGCGCTGGGATGCAGCGGTCGTGGCACTCGACGCCGCGAGCACGGCGGACGACGTGGCCGAGGCTATATGGCGCGCGTTCTTCCCGCAGGCGGTGGGCATCCGTCATCACGAGAACACGCACATCTCCGCCCTCCGCCACACGCGCACGATCGAGATCGAGGAGCTCGCAGCCGACCCGATCACGGACCCTGCGCGTGAAGTGCTGTTCACCTCCAACGTGCTGCTGACCGTGCCCGATGCCACCACCGATCTGGATGCGCTGCCGTACCCCGAGAGCCTGCGCGCTGCCATCCGGGCGGCGGCGGCGGAACCGCAGCGCTACTGGTTCGACCATCCCATCCAGATCGGCGTGGAGCCGGCCGCCAACGA
Source organism: uncultured Anaerolineaceae bacterium (assembly GCA_964476955.1). Lineage (GTDB taxonomy): Bacteria > Chloroflexota > Limnocylindria > Limnocylindrales > CSP1-4 > JAFMJV01. The sequence goes on along the minus strand of CAYZDQ010000125.1, from coordinate 3,254 downwards.
GCTACTGTACGGCCTGCGCGGCCTCGATGCGGCCGTGGCTGCCGAACCGGATGCAGGGCGGGTGACCTGCCTGCTCTCGGTCAGCGTCACGCATGACGGCCTGGCGCCGATCGCCCGTCGCTACGTGGAGGCAGAGCTGCTGCGCGACGGTGACCTGCAGCACATCGATGTCGTGGTCGTGACCGAGGACGACACGCGCCGCCTCGTGGACGAGGTCCTGGTCCCCGCCCTCGGCGAGCCCGAACCCGAGCTCGAGGCCGGGCTTCGGCGCGTGGTGGGCGTGGACGGCCGCTACGGGCGCCACTACTCCTTCCTCAAGGCCGTGGCCGCGCTCTGGCACGTCGCCGTCGACGACGACGTGCGGGCGACATTCAAGATCGATCTCGACCAGGTCTTCCCGCAGGACGTGTTGCAGTCGGAGACCGGCAAGACGATGTTCGGCCACCTCTGCTCACCGCTCTGGGGTGCCAGCGCGCGCACGCACCAGGGTGACCGCCTGGAGCTGGGCATGCTCGCGGGCGCGTTGGTCAACGAACGCGACATCGGCCAGGGACTCTTCACGCCGGACGTGCCCATCCCCGAGAGATTGCCGGCCCTCGACGAGCACGTCTTCTTCAGCGCCCTGCCACAGTCGATCTCGACCCGGGCAGAGATGATGGAGCGCTATGACGGCCCGGCCGTCGATGGGGTCCAGCGCGCGCTCGAGCGGGTTCACGTCACCGGCGGCACCAATGGTATCCGCGTGGACGCCCTGCGCGCGCACCGGCCGTTCACGCCGACCTGGGTCGGTCGTGCCGAGGACCAGGCCTATCTGCTCTCAACGCTCGGCGACGGCACCGAGCGGTTAGCCTACGCTCATGCCGCGGGACTCGTGATGCGCCACGACAAGCTGGCCTTTGCCGGTCAGTCGATGGCCGCCGCCAAGATCGGCAAGCTCATCGGCGACGACGTGCGCATCCTCGTCTTCTCGGCCTACGTCGATGCCCTCGTGGCCACCGGCGCAGACCGCTCGGTGGTGACCCACCTGCTCGACCCCTTCACCGGCTGCTTCGCCTCCGCGACGCCGCAGACACTGGTGTCGCTGCGACTGGCCTTGCGCACCCTGCGACTGGCTGGCACCGGGTCGACCGAGGACGCTCGCGAGTACGCCGAGGACGGCGCGCGGCGGCTGTCCCAGGAGCTCCACGCACATGGCCAGGCCACGTTCGCGGGAGCCGAGCTGGAAGCAGAGCGGCAGGTCTGGGGCGCGTATTACGACGCGATCGACGCGGTCGAGAGCGGCGACGGCGCCCTCGCTGCACGCGCCGCGGACCTGCTGGAGGGCTGTCGGATCAGCCGAGCCTGAGCGGCCCCGCGCTACGGTGCGACCGTCTCCACCCGTAGCTGCGGACCCACCACACCGTGCCTCGCCAGCGTGTCACCGCCCGGTAGGTTGACGTCCAGCTTCATCAGCCATCTGCCGCTCGAGCTCGGTAGTGGGATGCGCGGCAGCGTCACCTCGATCGACTGACCCGGCGCGAGCCCATCGGGCACCGGCACCTTGGCCACGACGTCGCCGAACCGCGGCCGTCCGTCGTAGCGCGGCACCTGCTTGACCACGCGAGCCACGAGCTTCCAGCCCGCGCTCGTGCGATGGCCGCTGTTGGTCAGGCGCACGGACACGGACGCCCTGTCACCCGGAGCTGCCTGCCTGGTCGCAGACAGGACCTCGAAGCGCAGCCCGTACGGACGAGCCGCAAGGTAGCGAGCGATCCCGTCAAAGTACGCCGCCGCCACGACCGTGCGGCCGACACGCGTCGTGAGGATCCGGTGCTCGGACGGTCGATCAAGGAACAGCGACTCGCCCAACACGCTCGGTTGAAGCGAAGGTCGCGGCATCTTCATCGCGTGGTACGGCTTGAGCGCCTTGAAGTCGTGTGTCTTGACGCCACGACTCCTGGGGCTGAAGCCGGGGATCCGATCGAGATGCCAGAGGTGCTCCTTGAGCAGGGCCGCTGCGAGCACTCGCCCCTCCGGGCTCCAGCTGCGTCCGTAGTGAGTGTACATCTCCGTGCCACGCCGGCAGTGGCACGAGCTGGCGTTGTTGTGCAGTGCGAGATGGATATCCGCCCGAGCCTGGTTGCCCACGTCGTTGCGGGCGATGAGCTCGTCGAGCCGTGTGTACTTCCCGTCGAAGTTGAGGTCCTTGCCCACCGGGCTCACGTTGCGGTCCGTGCGTCGAGTCATGACCACCCCGATGCCCGCACCCTTGAGCATGGCCTCCAGCCGTAGGCCAATGTCGAGGTTCACGCGGTCCTCCGGCCAGCCCTTCCAGACCGCCCCGGCGGCTGGCCCACCATGACCCGGGTCGATCGCGACCGTGACCGTGCCCGGCCGCGTCGCGTAGGGAACGTGGCGCGCCCTGGTGATCCAGGCCGATCGGGTACGGGTCTGATCGTCGATGCGGATGGTGGCCTTGGCGCGATACGGGCCGTATGGGACCTTGATGCCCTTGTCGGTGCGGCCCTTCCAGGTCCAGGTGCGACGGCCATCGACCTTGGTGCCAGTCGAGATGGTCTTGAGACGCTTCCCGTTGAAGTCGAGGATCCGCAGCTCGACCGTGGCCGGCCCGGGGGTCGTTACGGTGATGCGCACCGACTCCCGTAGGCCATCACCGTTGGGATTGAACGGCGAGGCCTCGACCCGGATGGTGGGACCGGCGGCGGTGGCACCTGCAGGCAGGAGCAGGGCCAAGAGCAGGAGTGCAGCGCCAACAACGGCCGGGCGCGGGCCCATCAGTCCTCGGCAATCTCGATGCCCAACGTCTCCGCGATGGCGGCGTAGGCAGCGCGCTCCTTGTCGTTGATCATCACGCCGCCCATGCCCAGGAAACCCTGATCCTCCTTGCCGGCGCGCGCCACGACCAACGCCACATCGAGCAGCCAGCGCTTGTAGCCCTCGGCCTCGTCGGGCGGGGCCTTCTGGTCGACCAGCCTGACTGCCCGACCGAGCACGATCATGGCCTCCTCGAGCGCACCCGGGGCAGTGGCGACCTGGAGGAAGTTCGGGAAGGGGTGATCGTGCTGCAGGTCCGACTGCACCTGCACCAGGATCGAGGTCACGAGCGTATTGCCCACGTAGTCGGGCTGGCTCTTGAGCACGAAGTCGGCCGCGGCATAGCCTTCGCTGACGGTCTCCTCCTCGCGTCCCGGGCTGGCCGCGGAGATCGCCACGGCGGCGGACTCGACAGCGGACCGCAGCAACTGCTGCTCGTC
>CAYZDQ010000124.1:0-6548 GCA_964476955.1 uncultured Anaerolineaceae bacterium | reverse complement strand
GCCGGGCTGGCACGGGCACGTCGCGATACCGGCGCCGCCGTCGCGCTCATCAGCGTGGACATGGATGACCCGGCCATGCTCGGTCGCGTGGATCGTGGCCCCGATGGCCGCATCGTCGGCGTGGTCGAGTACAAGGATGCTAGCGACGATCAGCGTCAGATCAGCGAGATCAACTCCGGGCTCTACGCCTTCGACGTCGACTGGCTGCGCACCCGCATCGGCGAGATCGAGCCCAGCCCCGTCACGGGCGAGCTCTACCTGCCTGAGCTGATCCCCCTCGCGCGCGAGGACGACCGCCCGGTGGCCACGCTGGAAGTGGAGGACGACGGCACGCTCCTGGGCATCAACGACCGCACGCAGCTGGCCGACGCCGAGCTGGAGATGCGACTGCGCATCAACGAGGCGCACATGCGTGCCGGGGTGACCATGCACGACCCGGCCACCACCTACATCGACGCCGCGGTGGAGATCGCGGAGGACGTGACGCTCGAACCCAACGTGGCCCTGCGCGGCCGGACGTCCATCGAGCGCGACGCGGTCATCCGCAGCAGCTCGCAGATCTTCGACTGCCGCATCGGCCGGCGCACGGTCGTCTGGGCCAGCGTGCTCGAGGGCTCGATCGTGGATGCGGATGTCACCATCGGCCCCTTCAGTCATGTGCGCAAGGGCGCCTACATCGGCCCCAACGTGGAGCTGGGCAACTACGCCGAGGTCAAGAACAGCAACATCGGCGCCGGTACCAAGAGCCACCACTTCAGCTACCTCGGTGATGCCGATGTGGGCGAGAAGGTGAACATCGGCGCCGGCTCCATCACCGCCAACTACGACGGCGTGAACAAGCACCGCACCAGGATCGGCAAAGGCGCCTTCATCGGCTCCGACACCATCATGCGAGCGCCGGTCACGGTGGGCGAGGGCGCCTTCACCGGCGCGGCTTCGCTCGTGACCAAGGACGTGCCCGACGGCAAGATGGCGCTGGGCGTGCCTGCGCGCATCCGCAACCGCCGGCCCACGCCCGAGAAGGCGACGCCGGCCGAGGCCGACATACCGGCCGACGACGATGACCAGGGCCGCAGGGAGGACGCCCCGGACCGCTGATGGGCTCCCTCTTCGAACTCCTCGTCATCGCGCTCCTCGTGGCCTTCAACGGCGTGTTCGTGGCCGCCGAGATCGCGCTCGTGACCGTGCGTCGCAGTCGTATCCGCCAGCTCAGCGACGAGGGCGACGTCCGTGCCAAGCGCGTGGCGCGCATGACCGAGCGGCCTGCCGGGCTGCTGGCCACGATCCAGCTGGGCATCACCTTCATCGGCTTCCTCGCCGCGGCCTTCGCCGGCGCCAGCATCGCCGGCCAGCTCGCCGATTGGCTGCGCGACCTCGGACTCGGGGGCTCGGCAGACATCATCGCCCTGCTCATCGTCACGCTCTTCGTCAGCCTCGTGACCATCATCTTCGGTGAGCTCGTGCCCAAGACCCTGGCCCTGGCCCATGCCGAGCGCTACGCGCTCACGCTCTCTCGGCCGGTCGAGATCCTGGGCCGGATCCTCAGCCCCGTGATCTGGTTCCTCACGACCGTCACCCACGGTGTCACCCGCCTGCTCGGCGTGCGCGACGTGAGCAGCGACGACGCCATCACCAGCGAGGAGCTGCTCATCCTCGTGGAGCGCGGCTCCGAGCAGGGCACGATCGAGGCCGAGGAGGAGCAGATGATCGGTGGCGTGCTCGAGCTCGGCGAGCAACGTGCGCACGAGGTCATGGTCGCGCGCGTGGACATGGTCACGCTCGAGGCCGATGCCTCGCTCGCGGAGATCGTCAACGTCATCGTGGGCGAGGGCCACTCGCGTATCCCGGTCTACGAGGACAACATCGACAACGTCATCGGCATGCTCTACGCCAAGGATCTGCTGCCGTATCTCGTGGGCGAGGATCGCCCGCCGTCCATCCGCGCGTTGCTGCGCACGCCGCTGTTCGTGCCCGAGTCGATGCTCGTGGACGACCTGCTGCGGAGCCTGCAGCGCCGCCGTGTGCACATCGCCATCGTGCTCGACGAGCACGGCGGCACGGCCGGCCTGGTGACCATCGAGGACCTGCTCGAGGAGATCGTGGGCGAGATCCAGGATGAGTACGACGAAGAGGAGCCGATGATCGTGCCCCTCGGCGACCACGAGGCGCGCATCGACGGTCGAGCCGACGTGGACGACATGCTGGAGCACTTCGATACCGCCCTCGATGGCGACGACCAGGAGGAGTTCGACACCGTCGGCGGCCTGGTCTACCACCACATCGGCGGCGTGCCCACCGTGGGCGACACGGTCGAGGTGGATGGTCTCAGGCTGACCGTGGAAGCCACCGACGGGCGCCGCGTGCGCACCGTCCACGTGGTGCATACGCCACCCGAGCCGGGCGAGGAGGAGGAAGGCGAGGAGTAGCGCCTCGCCGGCGTCCGCTAGGCGCTGATGACGCTGCGGACGACGTCCGCCAGTCGCTCCATCGAAGCCTGGTCGACGGTGCCCACCGAAGCTAGCTGGGTCAGCGCATCGTCGCGGTGCTCGCGCGCGCGGGCACGCGTGTAGTCGGCCGCCCCCACGCGCTCCAGGATGCCGCGCACCTCGGTGATCTCCGCGGGCGAGGGCGCGCTCTCGTTCTGGGCCAGGATCGCCTGCAGCCGCTGTCCGTCCTCGCCGGTCGCCTCCGCCAGCGCGTAGATCAGGGGCAGCGTCTTCTTGCGCGTGGCGATATCCGACGTCTCCTTGCCGGTGGCGGCCTCGTCGCCCCAGATGCCGAGCAGGTCGTCGTTCAGCTGGAAGGCCAGGCCCAGGGCCCAGCCGAAGCGCCGATAGGCGCCGATGACGGCCTCGTCCTCGGTGGCCAGCACCGCGCCGGCTTCTGCCGAACCGGCGATGAGCGAGGCGGTCTTGCGTCCGATGAGGTCGAAGTAGTAGTCGACCGACGTCCACTCGTCGTGCTCGGAGGTCCAGATATCCATGAACTGGCCCTCGCACAGTGCGAGGCAGGTCTCATCGTAGAGGCGCATGAGGCGCAGCACACGGGCGTCGTCGAAGCCCTCCTCCTTGAGGCGGTAGAGCGCCATGCGGCTGAGGGTGAAGAGCGCGTCACCGGTGTTGATGGCCTGCGCGGTGCCCCACACGGTCCACAGCGCGGGCCGATGACGGCGCTCGGTGCCGTTGTCCTCGATGTCGTCGTGGACGAGGCTGAAGTTGTGGCCCATCTCTACGGCGGCCGCACCCGGCAGTGCCGCCGCGTGGTCGCCGGCGATCGACTGGTAGGCCAGCAGGCCGATGAGCGGGCGCATGCGCTTGCCGCGGGGCGCGTCGCTGTCGAGGCCCATGTGGTAGCGCACCATCTCGTACAGCTCATGGGTGTGCTCGTCCTCGGCGCGCTCGATGACGCCGAGCATCTCCTGCTCGGTGTCGGCGATGAGACGGTCGAGATCGATGGCAGCCAGCACGGCGACATGATACCTCCCCGTAGCACATTCCCCGACGAAGAACACGCGACGGCATGGCCGTGGCCGCGATAGGCTGGGGGCTCGTGCCACGCCCCCGGACCTACAAGACCCGCGCCATCGTCCTCGCCCACTTCGACCTCGGCGAGGCTGACCGCATCATCACGCTGCTCACGCCCGAGGACGGCAAGATCCGGGCGGTAGCCAAGGGCGTGCGCAAGCCCAAGAGCCGCATCGGCGGATCGGTGGAGCCGTTCGCCGAGCTGGAGGTGGTGCTGGCGCGCGGCCGCAACCTCGACGTCATCACGCAGGTCAGCGTGGCCCACGCCTGGTTGCGCCTGCGGGACCGGCTGGAGTCGACCGCGACCGCCTGGTACATCGGCGAGCTGGCCGACCGGGCCGTCGAGGAGCGGGGAGGGGAGCACCCGGTCTACGGCCTGCTCCGCCGTGCCTGCCAGCTGCTCGACGACGGCATGGACCCTGGCCGCGTGGCCCACTGGTACGAGTCGGGCCTGGCCGACGCCCTGGGTGTACGCCCGGAGCTCGACCGCTGCGTCGAGTGTGACCGCGTGCTGGAAGAGACCGACTCCTTCCGCTGGGTGCCGGCCCTCGGCGGCGTGCTCTGCCAGCTCCACCCCGGACCGCCGGCCGAGTCGATGCGCCTCTCACTTCCGGCACTCAAGCTGCTGCGGGCCTATCGGCGCTTCGACGTGGAGGCGATCGCGGCGCTGCGTGTGCCGCCGGAGGTAGAAGCGGAGGTGGAGTCGGTCATGCGCCGCTACACCCGCTTCATCCTCGAGCGCGAGGCACGCTCGCTCTCGTTCGTCGATGAGGTGCGGCACCCGGCTGACTGAGTTCGGCCATCGGTGGCACGATACGAGTCCTACGACCGGCCATGCCATCGCCGGCGCCTCGCCCAGGAGATCCCACACGTGACCGACCAGCCTTCTGCCCCCGCGCCCGCGACCGACGCCGTCGATCCCGGCCCCAGCGTCGCCAAGCTCGAGACCATCGTGTCGCTGGCCAAGCGTCGCGGCTTCGTCTACCCCAGCTCGGAGATCTACGGCGGCATCAACGCCGTCTGGGACTACGGGCCCCTGGGCGTGGAGCTGAAGAACAACGTCAAGAAGGCCTGGTGGCGCTCGATGATCCAGGAGCGCGACGACATCGTGGGCCTCGACGCGGGCATCCTGATGCACCCCGAGGTGTGGGTCACGTCGGGACACGTGGGCTCGTTCAGCGATCCACTCGTGGAGTGCGATACCTGCCACCGCCGCTTCCGGCTCGACGAGCTGCCCGGCGCGGAGGAGCTGTCGGCCGCCGAGCTGCAGGACGAGGGCATCGTCGAGCGGCTGGGCCTGGTGTGCCCCGTCGACCAGGGTCCGCTCTCGCCGCCCCGGCGTTTCAACCTCATGTTCAAGACCCACATGGGCCCGGTAGAGGATGAGGGCGCGGTCATCTACCTGCGCCCCGAGACCGCCCAGGGCTCGTATGTGAACTTCAAGAACGTGCAGGTCTCGAGCCGCAAGAAAGTGCCCTTCGGCATCGCCCAGATCGGCAAGTCCTTCCGCAACGAGATCAGCCCCGGCAACTTCGTCTTCCGCATGCGCGAGTTCGAGCAGATGGAGATGCAGTACTTCGTGCGGCCCGGCGATCCGGCCGCGGAGGCCTTCGAGGAGTGGCTGCCGAAGCGCAAGGCCTGGTACGAGCGCTACGGCGTGACGCCCGAGCGGCTGCGCTTCCGCGAGCATGCCTCGGACGAGCTGGCTCACTATGCGGTGAAGGCCATCGACGTCGAGTACCGCTTCCCCTTCGGCTGGAAGGAGCTCGAAGGCGTCCACAACCGCGGCGACTTCGACCTTGGCTCGCATGCCAAGGCCTCGGGCGAGAACCTCGAGTACTTCGATCCCAAGGCGGAGGAGCACTTCATCCCCTGGGTCGTGGAGACCGCTGCCGGTGCCGACCGGGCGGCCTTCACCTTCCTCATCGACGCCTATCACGAAGAGGAGTTGCAGAAGGGCACGCGTGTCGTGCTCAAGCTGCACCCGGACATCGCGCCCTACAAGGTGGCGGTGCTGCCGCTACTGAAGAAGCGCCCGGAGATCGTCGAGCTCTGCCACCGCATCAAGGCCGACCTGAAGCAGGACATCATGGCCGTCTACGACGACACCGCTGCCATCGGCAAGCTCTACCGGCGGCAGGACGAGATCGGCACGCCCTGGTGCGTGACCGTGGACGTGGACTCGCTCGAGGACGGTGCCGTCACGGTCCGCGACCGCGACACCATGACCCAGGAGCGTGTGGCGGTCGAGAACGTCAAGCGACTCATCCTCGACCGCATGGCGGCCGCCCGCGCGGGCTGACTAGCGGCCTGGGCGGCCGAGGTGATGACGCAGCCTATGCGCAGACCGCCTCCTCCTGCGGCAGCCGCTTGACGACGCCACCGGAGGCCTCACACTCCCAGGCCGTGGACGGGTCGACGCCCCACATGCACTCCCCGGCGGGCGTGAAGCAGACGTCGGTCATGTCGTCGGGCGCGCGGAGCTGGAGGCCGGAAACGCCGGCATAGTGGGCCTCGATGAGTTGGTTGATGCGGGTGTTTAGCAGGGTCGTTTTGCCGAGCTCTGGCACGCCCGAGTGGTAGGCCGCGAGCGCCAGGTCCATGAAGGCCGCGGCTGCCTTGGCGTCGCCGGCCTCATCAGCAGCTCGGGCCAGCAGGACCAATGCCGATGACGCCCTGCTCGAGTCCAGCGCCTGAGCCGCCCGCGAGGTACTTGGCGATCGCAGGCCCCTGTTTCTTGAGCGCCTTGGCCAGTGCCTTCTGGTACTTCTTGCCGGCCAGCTTGTCATCGGCGGTCTTGTCCTGCACGACCTTGTTTATGCCGAGACCACCCGTGTCCGGCACGAGGCCCCAGAAGAGCTCATTCGCGCTGGACTGGTTCTCCAGTCGTTCGGCAAGGGGTGTCACCCCGGCCCAAGGAGCCTCGGAGCTGGCCCGGACCTGGCGGCCCCCGTCATTCGCACAGCGGGAGGGCTCCGCCGAATCGTGATAGGTCCACGAGTCGTCCGACTTGAGGCACAGGTC
>CAYZDQ010000123.1:0-6550 GCA_964476955.1 uncultured Anaerolineaceae bacterium | reverse complement strand
TGCGAGGGTGCCATCCTCGTAGTCGACGCCGCGCAGGGCATCGAGGCCCAGACGCTGGCCAACGTCTACCTCGCACTCGCCCAGGACCTGGTCATCATCCCGGTGCTCAACAAGATCGACCTGCCCAGCGCGCAACCGGACCTGGTCATCGAAGAGCTGGAGAACGTCCTCGCCATGCCGCGCGAGGAAGTGATCATGGTCAGTGCCAAGGACGGCACCAACGTGGAGGAGGTGCTGGAAGCGGTGGTCGAGCGCATCCCGCCGCCCAAGGGCGATCCTGACGCTCCGCTGCAGGGCCTGATCTTCGACTCCCACTACGACGCCTACAAGGGTGTGGTTGCCTACGTGCGTCTCACCGAGGGCACGCTCAAGGCGGCCGACCGGATCCGACTGATGGGCTCGGAAACCGACGCCGAGCTGATGGAGCTGGGCATCTTCCGTCCGCAGCTGGTGCCGGTGAAGTCGCTTGGGCCCGGCGAGGTGGGCTACGTGGCCACAGGCCTCAAGTCCGTGCGTGACTGCCAGGTGGGCGACACGCTGACCACGACCGCCAAACCAGCCGCCGCGCCACTACCGGGCTACAAGCCCGCCAAGGCCCTCGTCTTCGCCGGGGTCTATCCCATCAACGGTCCCGACTACCCGGTGCTGCGCGAAGCACTCGAGAAGCTGCATCTCAACGATGCCTCGATCAGCTTCGAGCCCGAGTCCTCGGTGGCCCTCGGCTTCGGCTTCCGCATCGGCTTCCTGGGCCTGCTGCACATGGAGATCGTGCAGGAACGCCTGGAGCGCGAGTTCGACCTGGACATCATCGCCAGCGCTCCATCGGTGGAGTACATCGTCGCGCTCGAGCATGGTCAGGGCGAGATCAGGGTGGAGAACCCGGCCTTGCTGCCAGACCCCAACGAGATCGAGTCGATCTCGGAGCCGTGGGTCAAGCTCAGCATCGTCACACCCGCCAGCTACATCGGCTCGCTCATGGAGTTGGGCACGAACCACCGCGCCACCTTCATGGGCATGGAGTACCTCGATCCGGAGCGCGTGCTGATGGAGTTCGAGGTGCCCCTGGCGGAGGTCATCGTCGACTTCTACGATCAGCTCAAGAGCCGCACGCAGGGCTACGCCTCCATGGACTACGAGGAGATCGGCTACCGCCCGGGAAACCTCGTCAAGCTCGACATCCTCGTCAACAGCGAGCCGGTCGACGCGCTCAGCGTCATCGTCCACCGCGACAACGCCCAGAGTGCCGGCCGCGAGCTGACCAAACGGCTCAAGGAGCTCATCCCGCGACAGATGTTCACCGTGCCGGTGCAGGCGGCCATCGGCTCCAACATCATCGCCCGCGAGACCGTCCGTCAGATGCGCAAGAACGTCCTGGCCAAGTGCTACGGTGGAGATATCACCCGAAAGCGCAAGCTGCTCGAAAAGCAGAAGGAAGGCAAGGCGCGGATGAAGAAGGTCGGCAGCGTCGAGATCCCGCAGGAGGCGTTCCTCGCGGTGCTCGGCGGGACGGAGAGCGACTAGGTGCTCCCCGAGGTCGTCCAGTACTTCCTTTTCATCGGCATGGCCGCGATCATGTTCATCCTGCGCCTCGATGCCAAGCGCTTCAGTGCGGCCGAGTGGGACACGCAGGACGGCGATTGGCGTATCTGGCTGGCACGACTGTCGTGGTACGGCGCGGGCGTGGCCCTGGCGCTGCTCATCTTCGCCTTGCACCCCTCGCCGGTCTCGGACCTCAACCTGGTCCTGGCTCCCGATCGTGGCGAGGCCATTGTCTACGGCCTGCTCTTCGGCGGCGCTGGCATCGTGGCCGCGTTCATCCTCGCCATCCTGCGCAACGGCCGCATCAGCTTCCCCGCGCCCGGTCGCTATCCGGGCGGCGTGCTTACCGCGGTGGGGACCTCCTTCGTCGACGAGTGGCTGTTCCGCGGCGTGTTCCTGGGCCTGCTGCTGACGCTCAACCTGCCCGATTGGCTGGCCATCGTCAGCGCCGCCTTCATCTACGCCTTCACCGTTCGCGCCGGCACGGGCAGCCGGGGCATCCTGACGCTGGGCATGTGGTTGGCCATCGGCCTCGTGGCCGGTGCGCTCACGCTCACGACGCTGGGCATCGCCGCGGCCTTCGTGGGCCACGCCATCACGCGCTTCGCCATGTTCATGGTGATGGGTCCGCCCGAGCGCGCTGCCGTCGAGCAGGTCCACCAGCCGACCGGTGGCAGCGGCGACGACGGCGCCTACGTCATCCGGCCGCACCAGCCGCGGCGGAGCTAGCGAGGACCTCGCCGTCATCGAGCTGACGGAGCCGCGCCCGCCAGAAGGGCTCTACATCCACTTCCCGTTCTGTGTCTCGCTGTGCCCGTATTGCGACTTCGTCGTCGTGGCGGGGGCCGAAGCCAGGGGTTCGCGCAGCCGGGTAGCGGCACTGGTGGCGGCGCTCGGGGTCGAGCTCGAGCTGCGCGTCGAGGCGCTGGCGGCGCAATTCGGCGGGCGTGGCGCGCCGCTGGCGAGCGTGTATCTCGGTGGTGGCACGCCCTCACTGCTGTCCGCTGCGCAGGTGGGCACGCTGCTGGGTGCGGTCGACGCCCGCCTGGGGATCGCGGACGGGGCCGAGGTCACGCTGGAGGCCAACCCCGGGGCCGACGAGATCGGCGACCTGGCCGGGTTCCACGAGGTCGGCGTGAACCGACTCTCGATCGGTGCCCAGTCGTTGCATGACGATGAGCTCCGGCGCCTGGGGCGACGCCACCGGGCGACCGATGTGGCCGCGGCGGTGGGGGCGGCGCGGTCGGCCGGGTTCGACTCGGTCAGCCTGGATCTGCTGACCGACATCCCGGGCCAGACGCTGGAGGGCTGGCGGGCCACACTCGACGGGGTCCTGGCACTCGAGCCCGACCATCTGTCGGCCTACACGCTGACGCTCGACGACCCCGATGCCGAGGGCCTGACCGGGCCCGAGGGTGATCACCTGCCGCTGTCGCGGGGCGCGCGTGCCTGGCGCGAACGGTCGCTGCCGCAGCAGTCGGAGGAGCGAGCGGCGGAGATGGAGCTGCTCACCGATGAGATCACCGCGGCCGCGGGCTTGCGCCGCTATGAGGTCGCCAACCTCGCACGGCCCGGGCAGGAGAGTCGCCACAACCTGCTCTACTGGCGGCGTCGCCCTTACCTCGCCCTGGGTCCGGGCGCGCACGCCTCCGATGGGAGTCTGCGGCGGACCTGGAACGCGGCTCGGCTCGACGGCTACATCCGGGCACTGGATCGGCGGCAGCTGCCCCCGGGTGGTGCGGAGGTCGTGGACGAGGCCACGGCGCAGGCAGAGAAGGCCATCCTCGGCTTGCGCCTGAGCGAGGGCATCGAGGCATCGCTGGCGGAGTCGCCTGGGGTCGCGGACGGGCTCGCCTGGGCACGGGCGCAGGACCTGGCCGAGGAGATCGACGGGCGCACTCGTCTGACGCAGGCAGGACGTCTGCTGGCCAGCGAGGTCTTCGCGCGCTTGCTGCCGGACAGCCCGGTCGATGCACTTCGCGGAGGAGCGGCGTAGCATGCGCGCATGCCAGCCGTGAACATGCGCGCATGCCAGCCGTGAACATGCGCCGACCCTTCGTGGTGCTCCTCTCGACCCTCCTCCTCGCCGGCTCAGCCGTGGCTCCGGCCCTGGGGCAGGAGGCGGAACCTACTCCCATCGCTCCACCCAGCCTGGACGCGGCTGTGGCCAGCCTGCTCGCGTCGAGTCTCGGTGAGCCCGCTGACCAGTACCTGCCCGCGGGCGTGGTCCTGCCTCGCTGTGAGATCAAGGACAAGCTCACCCGCTATCAGAAGGTCAAGCACTGGAAGAAGACGCTGCTGGACACGAACCTCAAGGTCAGGCGTGACTACAAGCCCTGGGACCTCGTCTCGGTCTCGCGCGCCAACATCGCCGGCAGCGGCAAGGTGCGCAAGCTGATGATCAAGGATCTCAAGGCCCTCGCGGCCGCTGCGCGCAAGGCCGGCAAGCCGCTCGCGGTGCGCTCCGCCTACCGCTCGTACGACTACCAGAAGACGCTCTTCAACTCGTACGTGCGCTCGTACGGTTGGAGCAAGGCCATCAAGTTCTCGGCCCGCCCGGGTCACTCCGAGCACCAGCTGGGCACGACCATCGACTTCTCCGTCGGCCCCGGCGTGCCGCTTTCCACGAAGTTCGGCGACTCGCCCTCGGGCAAGTGGCTGGCTCGGAACGGCTGGAAGTACGGCTTCATCATGTCCTACCCCAAGGGCAAGAAGTACGGCTCTTGCTACTCGTTCGAGCCGTGGCATTGGCGCTACTTCGGGCGCGACCTCGCTCGCAAGATCCATGAGAGCGGCCAGGTCCCGCGGCGCTACCTCTATGTGAAGTTCGAGACCGCGCCGTAGCGTTTGGGGGTCGCGTGGCGACTCGGTGCGGCTCGCCGCTTGGGTGGCTCGCGCATTGTTGGCCAGCCTCCATGGGGTCGAACTCGACACGTTTTCCACGCCGAGTGCGCCATCAGCCGGGCGCGATGCCCCGGGCGCATCACCTGACCGAACCGGCACGTTCGCCGGTCGGTCCTATGCCCCCGCGGGACGGCGCGTGTCACCCCGTGCCACAAACGATGCCCGTGAGGGCATAGAGCGCGCGACCCAGCCGGCGGTTCTCGGTCGTGTGATGCGCCACCGGCATCACCAGGGGCTCCGCTCGGTCGAGTGAGTCGTCCAGGGCATCACTGGGGCTCGTGCCGATCGGAGCATGAGACTCACGACCATCGGAGCAGGGAGGAGGCGGACCTGCGCCTTCGGGCCATGCGGAGGTCGGAGGATGTGCCGGGTAGACCGCGCAAATGAATGCACTCCAGCCTAGGATGAGCACACCCGCGAACCGTCGGTCGGTCGCGCCCTGTCACGAGGAGATGCCGAACATGAGTGCCAAGATCGATCCGAGCGCCAGCACGATCGCCGAGAAGCTGCTGTGGGCGGTCGACGAGCTGGCCATCGAGATCCCCAGCTGGGGCTTCCTCAACACCGGCACCCGGTTCAAGGTCTGGCAGCAAGAGGGCACCCCGCGCACGGTCGAGGAGAAGATCGACGACTGCGGCACGGTCCACCGCTACACCGGCATCGCCCAGACGGTCAGCCTGCACATCCCCTGGGACAAGGTCGACGACTACGACGTCCTGCGCGAGTACATCGCGTCGAAGGACATGGGCGTGGGCGCGATCAACCTCAACACCTTCCAGGACCCCGACTACATGCTCGGCTCGATGTGCCACCCCGACGCCGAGGTCCGGGACAAGGCGCTCAGCGCCTTGAAGGAGTGCTGCGAGATCGCCGACGAGATGGGCTCGCCCGCGGTCAAGGTCTGGCTCGGTGACGGCACGAACTACCCCGGGCAGGACGACCTGCGCTGGCGCCGCAACCGGCTCGTGGAGGGACTGCAGGCCGGCTACGCCCATCTGCCCGCCGAGGCCCGCATGTTCCTCGAGTACAAGATCTTCGAGCCCGCGCTCTACTCCACCGACGTGCAGGACTGGGGGCAGTCGATGGCGGTGTGCAACCGGGTCGGCGAGCGCGCGGTCGTCTGCGTCGACACCGGCCACCACTCACTCGGCGTGAACATCGAGCAGATCGTGGCCCTGCTGCTCGCGGAAGGGAAGCTCGGCGCGTTCGATCTCAACGACAAGAAGTACGGCGACGACGACCTCATGGTCGGCTCGATCGACCCGTACCAGATGTTCCGCATCACCCACGAGCTCATCAACGCCATGCGCGACGACGATGACCCCGTGGCCCAGCAGACGGCCAACGACACCGCCTACATGCTCGACCAGTGCCACAACATCGAGCCCAAGGTGCCGGCCATCATCCGCTCGGTGCAGACGCTGCAGGAGCTCTTCGCCAAGGCCCTGCTCGTCGACCGGGAGGCGCTCCTCGCCGCGCAGCGGAAGGGCGACGTGCTCAAGGCCAACAACGTGCTCTGGGACGCCTTCTTCACCGACGTCCGCGGGCCGCTCGCGGAGCTGCGTGAGGAGCGGGGCCTGCCACCCGATCCGTTCGCGGCCTACCTCGCATCCGGCGAGGACGAGCAGCGCAGCGCCGACCGCGTGGGAGGCGAAGCCCAGAGCTGGTAGCGCGCCTCCGACACGGTCGAGACCGGGGTCCGGAGGAGAGCCCCGGTCTCTTCGCGTCGGCCGAGCCGCTTGGACGGGCTTGACTGCGGGCGTACCATCCCCCGTCATGACCGTCAGAACGACTTCTCAGAAGCCTCGCTCGAGTCGGGAACCCGCTTCCGCGAGCACGCCCACCTCCGCCGCCGCTCGTGACGCGAGCCTCAATGGCCTCGTCGCGGCACAGCTCCTCGACGGCACCGGCGGTGCGCATTCAGGGGGCTGGCGCGACGTTCGGGACTGGACTCCCGAGCAGGGCTCGCTGTGGGTCCATCTCGATCGCCACGGCGCCGAGAGCCGTCGCTGGCTACGCGAGATGAGCGGCCTCGACGAGGTCGTCGTGAAAGAGTTGCTGGCGGACGCCTCGCGGCCGAGCATCATCCCCCTTGCCGAGGGCACGC
>CAYZDQ010000122.1:0-6595 GCA_964476955.1 uncultured Anaerolineaceae bacterium | reverse complement strand
GGAGACCGGTCCCAGCCCCGATGTCGATCGCCCGCATGTCCTCGGTCAGGGGCACGTGCGCACGGATGGTGTCGGCTAGCTCGTGGGCTCGTTCGCGGCGCTCGGGGGTATCCCACTCGGCCGCCTTGTCGTCGAAAACGCTCATGGACCCATCATGGCACCCTTCACGCATGCGCTTGATCACATCGGAGAACGTGGCCTCGTTCGTGGTGGACGGTGCGCTGCACGTGGAAGAGGGCTGGACGCTGGCTCCCTCCGCGCTCGAGTACCTCCGTCGCAACCGGGTCCACTTCGCGGGCGAGGAGTCGCGCGCCGCGGCTGCTGCGGCCGCTGAGAACCTCGTCGTCATCACTGTCGAGGGCATCGACAAGCCCGGCATCATCGCCACCGTGGCCGGCGAGGTCGCCCGACAGCACGGCAACATCACCGATCTCTCCCAGACGATCCTCGCAGGCGTGTTCGTGATGGTGCTGGTCGTGGACATGAGCGGGACCGACGGCTACGACGTGCTCGTGGCGGGTCTCGAGAAGGTCGGCCAGGAGATCGGCATGGAGATCTCCGTGCGGCTCTACTCCGTATACGAAGCGATGCACCGCATCTAGCGGGGCAGGGGAGCGCGAACGATGGCCCGTGGCCCGCTGGGCATGGACGAGATCCTCGAGTCGGTGGGGATGGTCGGCCGCGACCACCTCGATATCCGCACGGTCACGCTGGGCATCAACCTGCGTGGGTGTCGCACGCCCGACGAGGTCGTGACCCGCATCACCGACACCGCCGGCGACCTCATCCCCATCACCGATGCCATCGCCGCCGAGACCGGCATCCCCATCGTCAATCGCCGCATCGCGGTGACGCCCATCGCGTGGGTCGCGGAGCGCGGCGAGCGGGAGCTGTTGCTGGATCTCGCGCGGGCCCTGGACCAGGCCGCAGACGAGGTCGGGGTGGACTTCATCGGCGGTTTCAGCGCCATGGTGGAGAAGCACGCGAGTCGGATCGATGAGGAGGTCATGGCTACGCTGCCCTACGCCTTCGCCGAGACCGAGCGTGTGTGCGGCTCGGTCAACGTGGCCACCACCGGCGCCGGCATCAACATGGACGCCGTGAACTTCATGGGCGAGGTCGTGAAGGAGACCGCCGCCGCGACTGCCGACCAGGCTGCCATCGGTTGCGCCAAGCTCGTGGTCTTCGCCAATGCCGTGCCGGACAACCCCTTCATGGCCGGCGCTTTCCACGGCTTCGGTGAGGGTGATGCCGCGGTTTCGGTGGGCATCTCTGGGCCGGGCGTCGTGGCCAACGCGTTGCGACGACTGCCGGCCGGTGCGCCCATGCAGGACCTGGCCGAGGAGATCAAGCGCACGGTCTTCAAGATCACCCGTGTCGGGGAACACGTCGGGCGCGAGGTCTCGCGCCGTCTGGGTGCGGCCTTCGGCGTGGTCGACATCTCGCTGGCCCCGACCTCCACCCCTGGTGACTCGGTGGCGGAGATCCTCGAGCTCATCGGCGTCGAACGGGTGGGCCTTCCCGGCAGCACCGTGGCCCTGGCCATGCTCAACGACGCGGTCAAGAAGGGTGGCGCCATGGCCACCTCACGCGCAGGCGGCCTGTCGGGTGCGTTCATCCCCGTGAGCGAGGACGCCAACTTCGCATCGTCCGCAGCGGACGGTCACCTCGTGCTGGAGAAGCTGGAGGCCATGACCGCGGTCTGCTCGGTGGGGCTGGACATGATCGCGCTGCCGGGCGACACGTCGGCCCAGACGATCTCGGCCATCATCGCGGACGAGGCCGCCATCGGCATCATCAACAACAAGACCACCGCCTGCCGGCTGGTGCCGGTGCCCGGGGCGGTGCCGGGCGAGTGGGTCGACTGGGGCGGTCTCCTGGGTCGCGCGCCGGTGATGGACGTGCGCGATCGCGCATCAGTGGGCGTCATCGCGCGTGCCGGCCACATGCCGCCACCACTGCGCGCGCTCGGAAACTAGCCACACACGAAGAAGCGAGCCGGGTGCATCGCACCCGGCCTGTCTCGCTACGTCTGCCTGGTCTACCAGTCGGTCGAGATCTCCCGCAGGTACTCGCTGTGAAGCTGGCCGCGATCCACGTTCGAGTCCGCGCCGGCCGGCGTCACGAACCAGTCTGCGGCGATCTCTCGCAGGTAATCGCTGTTGAGGTCGGCGATCATCGCGTCGTAGCCCGTCACGGACCGGGCAGGGTCGTGACGGACCAGCAGGTCGGCGATGAGGTTGTCGTAGCCGGTAATGACGGGCGCGGCCTCGACCACATTGACGTCGACGGCGGTGCCGAGCACCGTCGGTGGTTCGATGGACTGGTCGAGGTCGACTTCGACGCCTTGGGCGGCGACATTGCCGACGATGAGGACGCTGGCGGCGGCTGCCGCGAGCAAGCTCACAATGGAGCTGATGCCGAAGGAGCTGGGGCGGTTCTGCCTCGTCATCGGGGGCCGATCCTTCCTGTTCTCTTTCGCGGCGGTGGGGGTTGGCCGCGATGAGAGGAACGATGGGTCGGGAGACCTCCCAGACCCATCCGCCCTCCGACACGTGAGGTGTCAACGGCGCGACACGTCGACCGCTGCTCAGCCGAGGTAGCCCAGCGCGAGCCGGCGGTCCCTAACGGATGAGTTCGACGTCCACGCCGATGTCGAGCGCGGCCCAGGCTCGGTCTGCCGTAACAGCGACGCAATCACGCACGGCTGCGGTCGCCAGGCAGGCGCGATCGGCCAGCGCCAGGTGCGCACAGCCTCGATGCCACAGGTCGGCAGCCACGATCGCCTCGGCGCCGTCGAAGGACACGAACTCGACCCCGAGGCTCTCGAGGTCCTCCCTGAGCCCGTCTACGTCGACATGGTGCGCGTGAGCCTTCTGCAAGACCTCGGCCCAGTTGACGGCAGACACGACTCCGACGGCCAGGCACATGGCGACAGCCTCGGAACCTGGCTCCCGACCGAGCAGGGCCAGCAGCGCAGACGCATCGAGCGCATAGCGCTGCTCGGTCATCGCTCTCGTTCGGTCTCTGCTCGTCGCTCCGCCAGCAACTCGTCTACGAGGCTGACGTCCTGCCCGATGTCCGCGAACCGGCCTTGGGCGCGCTTGAGGACATCTGCCCTTCTTTCGAGGACGAGCCGGCCTTCCTCGACGCGTGCCACGAGCGGCTCGCCGGGCTCGACCCCAAACGCCTTGCGGAGGGCGGCCGGAACCAGCACCCGCCCGTCAGGCTTGATCGTCACTGTCAACATGGTCAGAACGTGACAGGTATCGGTGAGCCTGTCAATTGCATCGGGCAGTGGCAATCACTGCTCAGCCCGAGTAGCCCTCCCGGGCATCCTCGGGGTCTGCCCCCTTCTGTTCGGGGCGGGCGATCTCCGACTGCGCCACGATGGCGTCGCGCCGCAACCCACGGAAGTCGTCGAGCGAGGTCCAGCCGCGGTCGGCGTGCTTCTCGAGGAAGGTGTTCATGCCCTCGATGAGGCCGCGCACGACGTTGGGCCCGATGGCCTTGTCGAGCATGGCCGCGGTGGCCACCTGCACCGTGCCGCAGCCGAGCAGGAAGAACGAGAGCGCATCGGCCCAGGTCGAGATGCCGCCGACGCCGGAGAACTCGCCGTCGGGGTAGGCCCGCGTCATCTGCGCCATCTTCGCCAGCGACTGCATGAGGATGGCCGGCCCGCCGAGGCCACCGGGGGAGACGAAGCCGTCGACGTTGATCTCGAAATCGAGCGTCTCGGGGTCGATCGGCGGCAGCGAGGGGAACGTGTTCGAGGAGGTGATGGCGTCCGCCCCGCCGCGGAAGGTGGCGCCGGCTTCCTCGGCGATGTCGGCCGTGGCCGGTGTCAGCTTGGCCCACACCGGGATCGTGGCCACCTCCTTGACCGCCTGCGTAGTGGTCGACACGAGCCCCGCATCCTTGCCCAGCCCGGAACCCATGTCCGGCCGGTCCATGTGCGGGCAGGAGTAGTTCAGCTCGACCGCGTCCACGCCTTCGCCCTGGACCGCCTGCACCAGCGTCTGCCAGGCCCGCATCTCCTCGTCGGATCCCGAGCCGGCCATGACCGAGGCCACGAGCACGTGCTCGGGGTAGTCGCGCTTGATCGCACTGAGCTTGCCGATCCACCAGTCGATGGGCTTGTCGCTGATGAGCTCCCAGTTCCACGAGGCCATCACGGTCGAGCCCTCGCGCTTGGCCATGGACTTGCGGGCACCGCCATCGTCGAGGCGCAGGAACTTCGTCTTGGGACCGCGCACGTTGTGGACCTGGTGCAGGCCGATGGTCTTGGTGACCACGCCGCCCCAGCCCGCGTCGTAGGCCCGGCGGATATTCGACTCGGACTCGGTCGGTGGAGCGGACGCGAGCATGAACGGGTTCGGGAATCGGATGCCGGTGAAGGTAGTCGACAGGTCGGCCATCGGTGGGGTCTCCTCGGGCGTCGCAGAAGCGGGCATCGTAGTCGGAAGCGCGCATCGTAGTCGACTCACCGCTACCGGGAAGGGCCACTGGTCACATCACGCCCGACGTTCTCAGGAACGACATCCAGCCCGCCTCGAGAGGAGGGTCGCCGGCCCATGGCTGCCAGAGCGGCCTGACACCGCCGGCTCAACGGTGTGACCATTCGGGCATGACCGAACTCGCACCCTTTCGCCTTGATCCCGTCCTCGTCGAGCGCCCCTGGGGTGGGCAACGCCTGACCGAGTACGGCAAGACCCTGTCCGCCGGCGCCACCATCGGCGAGAGCTGGGAGCTCTGCGACCTGCCCCAGGAGGTCGTGCCCCACGTCGATGATCCCAGCAGCACCGTGCTCGATGGGCCCTACGCCGGCGCCAAGCTGCGCACCGTGGTGACCGAGCAGCAGGCAGCGTTGCTCGGTCCGGTCGCGCCGACGAAGGACGGCTGCTTCCCGCTGCTGTTCAAGCTGCTCGACGCCCGTGAGCACCTCTCCGTACAGGTCCACCCGAACGAGGCCTACGTGGCCGCACACCCCGAGGCTCGTCTCAAGACCGAGTCCTGGTACATCGTCGATGCCGATCCGGGGGCCGAGCTCTACCTCGACACCGTCGAGGGCACGACCATGGAAGATGTGGACGAGGTCATGGGTACACCCGGGATCGTCCCGCTGCTCGGCGTCCTGCCGGCAGTCCCCGGGGCCTTCCATCACGTGCCCGCTGGTCGGATCCACGCCCTGGGAGCCGGGACCTTCGTAGCCGAGGTGCAGACGCCCAGCGACACCACCTATCGCATCTACGACTGGGCCGTCGAGTACGGACGTGCCCCGCGCCAGCTGCATGCGGCCGAGTCGATGGGCAGCATCGTCCTCGATCAGGCGGCTGCCTTCTCGCTCGATACCACCGACGCCCAGGGCGTGCGCGAGCTGGTGACCACCGACTACTACTGGATGCGTGAGCACCGCGTCGATGCCGGTACCAGCCCGCTGGCGCAGACGGCCGGTCCGGTCGTGCTCAACGTCACCCGCGGCTCGGTCGTCGTCGGTGATCTCGAGCTGCCTCGGGGCACGACCGCCATCGTCCCCGCGTCCGCCGGCGTCTCGAGCCTCGAAGGGCGCGGCGCGGTGGTCATGGAGATGGGCTTCTAGGAGCCCGGCGCAGCCCTACGCTGCAGCCCTACGCTGAGGCTGGCGCGAGTGCTCGGCCGGTGCGCGTGTCGAAGAGGTGCAGGCGGTCGGGCGCGGCGGTGCATTCGACCAGGTCGCCCGGCGCGACCTCGTCGTCCGGGTCATCGAGCACGACCACCTCGTGGTCTCCGATGCGCAGGTGGACCAGCAGCTGGGACCCGAGGTACTCCACCAGCTCGCAGCGACCAGGCAGGCGCAGGTCCGGCGCTGAAGCGGGGGTCGCCAGGGCCAGGTCCTCCGGACGGAGCCCGATGGTGAGATCGGAGCTGCCACCACCCTCGAACCGGCGCGGCATCTCCAGCTCGACCCCGCCGCTGCGCAGCCACGACCGTCCATCGTGGTGCTCGACCGAGGCCTCGAGGAGGTTCATGGCAGGACTGCCGATGAACCCGGCCACGAAGGTACTGGCGGGATGCTCGTAGAGCTCCTGGGGCGAGCCTTCCTGCTGGACCGTCCCGTCATCCATGACCACCAGGTGCGTGCCGATCGCGAGTGCCTCGGCCTGGTCGTGCGTGACCGCCACGATCGTGCAGCCGAGGTCCTGGTGGAGGCGGCTGACCTCGGCCCGCGCCTCCAGCCGCTGCTGAGCGTCGAGATGGGACAGGGCATCGTCGAGCAGGAGCACGTCCGGCGTCTCGCGGATGACCGCCCGGCCCACCGCCACATGCTGCGCCTCGCCCGTGGCCAGCTTGGGTGGTCGTCGGTTGAGCAGGTCGTCGAGCTCCATGGCCGAGGCGACATCAGAGAGCCGACGGTCCACCTCCTGGCGGGGGACCTGGCGCAGGCGCAGCGAGAACGTCAGGTTGTCGCGCACGGCCATGTGCGGATAGAGGGCGTAGCCCTCGAAGACCATGGCGATGTTGCGTTCGCCCGGAGGGACGTCGGCCATGTCCTGGCCATCGAAGCGGATGGCGCCCGCATCGGGCACCTCGAGGCCGGCGATGAGCCCGACCTCGG
>CAYZDQ010000121.1:3154-6603 GCA_964476955.1 uncultured Anaerolineaceae bacterium | reverse complement strand
TATCGGGGGCGTCAGGGATTGACCCCCCGACCGAGCCCCGAGCACTCGCAGCCCCCAGGGCCCAGGCCCGTCCTAATCAGGGAGATTCAAAGATGAGCCGATACAAGGATCTGGCACTCCGCTTCGCGGTAGTCGCTGCGTTCGTGCTCACTCTGGCGGCCCCGTTCCGCTGGTAGCAGGCACCACCGACCACGACATCAAGGGGCCGGCGACATCACCCTCGCGCCAGTCGTCGGCCCCATCGATCCACAGGTGCGAGACCGGATGACCGTGCTGCCGGCGCCCATGTGAGCGCCGGCGACGTGTATGCGGAGGCCCGGAGACCGACGTGTTGCTGCTGTACTCCATCGCGGCCGGCCTGTTGATCGGCCGGATCCTGGGCGGTCGTGTGCGCAACCTCGAGCACGTCCACTTCGTCTGGTGGCAGCTGGCCCTGGCCGGCTTGTTCGTGCAGCTCGTGCTCTTCGCCGATCCGGTCCAACAGCGGGTCGGGGCTGAAGGCCCGGTCATCTACGTCCTCTCCACGGTCGCGGTGCTGGTGGCGCTGCTACGCAATCTGCGCCTGCCGGGACTGGCGGTCATCGCCGCCGGGGCCGTACTCAACCTCATCCCCATCCTCGCCAACGGGGGCTTCATGCCCTCCTCGCCCGAGGTCTGGCGCGAGCTGACCGGCGTGGCCGCGCTCCCGGTGGAGCACTACTCCAATGTCGTGCTCATCGGACCAGGCACGCTCTTCCCGTTCCTCGGCGATGTCTTCGTCTTCCCGCGACCGCTGCCCATGGCCACGGCCTTCTCGCTCGGGGATGCGGTCATCGCGGTGGGAGCCGTGATCTTCCTCGTGAGCGTCATGCGCCAGCCCGCGACCCGGGCCACGGTCGTGGCCGGGGCGAGCCCACAGCCGGTGAGCCGCTGATGGTCATGCTCAACGCGGAGGCCACCGCCGCGCTCAAGCACCTTGCGCTGGCCATCGATGCCGACCACGGCGTACGCCTCTACCTCGATCGCGGAGACGGCGTGCTCGAGCTCATGGCCTCCGTGCGCGGGGGCCAGGCCGTAGATCCCTCGACCGAGGTCTTCGACGAAGAACACGAGCCGGTCGTGGACCACGAGGAGGGTGGACTGCTGCGCCGCTGGTTGCCGTCAGCGCGCGGCGCCTCGGGCGCCGAGGATGGACCCGGCGCGGTAGCTCACCTGACCCTTCCGGACGAGCGTGTGGGGCTGCTGGTCATGGAGCGAGTGCGCCGCGAGCCCTTCACCGACGAGGACCTGGCCCTGGCCCGGGTGCAGGCCCGTCAGATGGTCAGCAACGTCTCGACACGGCTGGGCCCGCGGCCCATCGCCTGGTCCGCACAGCTCGAAGCGGTGCAGTCGGTGGCGGCTCAGCTGACTCGGCTCACCAGCGTGGAGGAGGTCAGCGCGGCGTTGTGCTCGCAGACCCAGCGCGTGGTGGCCTTCGACAACGCCCGTGTCTACGTCCTGCGCGAGGACGGCCGTACGCTCGACCCCGTCGCCTTCCGACCACATGCACGCGAGTACCACGGTGAGTCCGCAGCCGACCTGCGCGCGACCGTGGGGGAGGGCATCACTGGCTGGGTCGCAGCCACCGGCCAGCAGCTGATCATCGACGATGCCGCGCGTGACCCGCGAGCGGTCCAGGTACCGGGCTCGGCCGACCTGCCGGAGGAGTCGATGCTGCTCGCGCCCTTGCGCTCGGAGAGCCGGGTCATCGGCGTGGTCGTGCTCTCCCGCCTAGGCCTGGCCCGCTTCTCCGACGACGAGCTGCGTCTCCTCGGCGTCCTCGCCGACCAGGCCGCGGTGGCCATCGAGAACGCACGGCTCTTGGCCGAGCGTGATCGGCACGTGGCCGAGCTGGCGGCGCTGCTCGACATCAGCCAGGCCGGCGGCGGTGCCACCGACGAGCGCGATCTCGCCAGTGTGCTCTCGGGCAAGCTGCGCGAGGCAGCGCACATGGACGCCTGCCTCATCTCTCGCTGGGACGAGGTCAGCGGCAAGCTCGCGCCCATCGGCGCGCACGGCCGACCGCTGATCGGGCCCGAGCGCGACCTGGCCGTCCATCGCACCTTGCGCCGGGTCCTGCTGCAGGACGAGTGCGTCTGGCTCGATCCGAGTGTCGACACGCTCGAACAGGCCGAGCTCTCGCGACTGCGCCAGCTCGGCGGTGCGGCCACGCTGCTGTTGCCGCTCTCGATCGCGGGACGCGTGACCGGCCTCGTGGAGCTCATCACCGAGAGCGTCGGCCGCCGCTTCCACGACGGCGAGACCGCGCTGCTGCGGACGATGGCCAACCAGGTCGCCGCGTCGCTGGAGAACGCCCGGCTCGTGCGTCAGCTGCGCGATGCCGCGGAGACGGACCTCGTCACCGGCGTCTACAGCCATCGCCACCTGCAGGATCGCATCCGCCAGGAGACGGCACGTGCCGCTCGAGCCCACTCACCGCTGAGCGTGCTGATGGTGGACCTCGACGACTTCAAGCGCATCAACGACGATTACGGCCACCAGGCTGGCGACCGCGTCCTGCGCAGCATCGCGGGGGCCTTGCGCGCGGCCGTCCGCACCAGCGACGTCGTGGCTCGCTACGGCGGCGACGAGTTCGTGGTGGTCATGCCGGACACCGACTTCGCCGAGGCCTCGCGCGTGGCCGAGCGGGCCGAAGCGGCCGTGGCTGAGCTGGAGCACCTGATGGCCGACGGTACGACGGTGCGGGTCACCTGCAGCGTGGGGCTGGCCTTGCACCCGCGCGACGGCCGCAGTGGCAAGGAGCTGCTGCGAGCAGCCGATGCGCAGATGTACACGCACAAGCGAGCCCGTTCGGGCGGTCGCCGGGGGCGTCGCGACAACACCGCAGCGACCGCGCCGGCTCCAGACGTACCGCCAGCGGCCCCCGGGGGCCCGACCGCCGTGCCTGTCGGCGCAGCTCCGCGACGCCCTGCCTAGCACCCGTGTAGTGCGCATCCGCGCATCTTTGTAAAGGGCCTTGACTAACAGCGTAACCTTACTTGGTCCAGTCCGTTGACAAAGTGAGGCAAGTGCCCGTAGCCACTGCTGTCAAGGCGACCCACAGGCAGACCCGACGTTCCAACGAGAGGCTCGTGCTGCGCACGGTCTACGAAGGCGGCCCACTGAGCCGAGCCGACGTCGCACGCGCCACCGGCCTCACCCGCACGACCGTCTCCGACCTCGTCGAGAGCCTGATCGCGGAAGGGCTGGTGATGGAGGCCGGCACCGGACCTTCCACCGGAGGCAAGGCCCCGATCCTGCTGCGCGTGCCGGCCGATGCCCGCCAGCTCATCGGCATCGATGTCGACCGGGACCGGCTGAGCGGCGCCGTGGTGGACCTGCATGGCGAGGTCTGTGCGCGTGAGGCACGCGAGCTGGGAGACCTCGATGGACCTGCGGCACTGCGCGAGCTCGAGTCCCTCGTGCTCTCC
>CAYZDQ010000121.1:0-3144 GCA_964476955.1 uncultured Anaerolineaceae bacterium | reverse complement strand
TGGCCGATCGCCCCCTGGTGGGCGTGGGCGTGGGTGCGCCGGGCCTCATCGATACCGCCTCCGGCACCGTGCGCTGGGCCGTGGGTCTCGACTGGCGCGATGAGCCACTGGGGGAGCGCCTGGCCGTACTCACCGGTCTGCCTGCCATCGTGGTCAACGACTCGCAGGCGGCAGCCATGGCCGAATGGGCCTTCGGGCGCCACGACACCAGTGGCGCCATGGTCGTGGTCAAGGTGGGCGTAGGCATCGGCGCCGGCATCGTGCTCGGCGGACGGCTCTACGCCGGCGACGACTCGGGCGCGGGCGAGATCGGTCACACACGCGTCGTCGACGACGGCTCGCCCTGTCGGTGTGGCAGCAGCGGCTGTCTCGAGACGGTCGCCAGCCAGCGGGCGGTGCTGGCTCGCGCTCGCGAGGAAGCTGCTGAGCGTCCTGGGTGGGCCCTCGTCGGCAAGGATGTGAACCACCGATCGCTGCTCGAGGCATTCAAGGCGGAGGACCCCGTGGCGCGGGAGATCGTGCTCGAGAGCGCGGTGCCGCTCGGTCGTGTCGTGGGTGCGGTCATCGGCACGCTCGGTGCGCGCGACGTCGTGCTGGTGGGGCCCATGGCCGACTTCGGCGAGCCCTGGCTGGGGCAGGTCCGGGCCGAAGCAGGGCGATCGGCCCTCCCGCTGCTGGTAGAACGCAGCACCATCCATATCGGCCGCACCGGCGACGATGTCGTCGAGTTGGGTGCGGCGGCCATGCTGATGACATCCGAGCTTGGTCTCGCACTCTCCGCATGAGGTGCGAAATGGCCGTGACTCGGGGGTCTGGCAGGACTAGCATTCGGGTCCTCGGAGACCCTCGCGGCTCCACGCGTTGGAGGACGCCAAGGGAGGAGGGCAGCGAAGGCTCGTTCTAGTGGTCGGGCACATCACTCATGTGCCCCGGATCCTCATAGGAGTCCTTCTCGCCCGACAGACGGGCGGGATCAAGGAGGAGGTGTGATGCACCGAACTCGAAAGACGGCCGTTATCGGCGCCGCAATGGCGACCACGGCTCTCACACTCAGCAGCCTGCCCGCAGCGGCCGGCGTGCCCGCGAGCCCGAGTGGCTACGCGGAACTGGATGCAGCGCTTGCCGGCGACATGGCCGGCACGGCGGTGACCATGCAGACGCAGTGGGTCGCCGGTGAGGGTGACAACTTCGCATCCGTTCTGGCTCCCTTCGAGGAAGCGACCGGCATCGACATCCGTGTGGCCGAGGTCCCCTCGGGCCAGCATGAGACGCTTGCCAAGGTCTCCCTCGAGGGTGGCGCCGCGGCCGACATCATCATGCATCCGCAGCCCGCGGTGGTCGCCAAGTTCGGCGCCGATGGCCTGATCCAGGACATCGCCCAGATGATCGACGTCGAGACGCTTGCTGTGAACCAGCCGGCGCTGGGCACGTACATGGACGGCGACGCGCTCTGGGCCATCCCCTACAAGTTCGACGTCAAGTCCGTCCTCTGGTATCCGATCAAGTCCTTCGAGGCGGCCGGCTACGCGGTTCCCACGACGTGGGACGAGCTGATCGATCTGGCTGACCAGATCGTTGCCGACGGCAGCGCTCCGTTCTGCCTCGCCATCGAGTCCGGTCCCGCCACCGGCTGGATCGCCACCGACTGGATCGAGGACGTCATGCTCCGCACTGCGGGCATCGATGCCTACAACGCCTGGTATCGCGGCGAGCTGCCCTTCAACTCCCCCGAGGTGAAGGAAGCCTTCGACTACGTGGGCCAGATCTTCTTCACTGACGGTTACGTCTACGGTGGCACCACCGCCATCACGGCCACGCCCTTCACGTCTGCCCAGGATCCGATGTGGGGTCCGGCTCTCGACTCGCTCGAGGCCCCCGACTGCTGGATGCACAAGCAGGCCACCTGGTATGGCCCCGACTTCTTCCCGGACAAGAAGGCTGGCGCGGAGGAGTCCGCGTTCGTCGTCGGCGAGGACGTCGGTCTGTTCTACTTCCCGCCGATCAAGGAAGAGCACGGAACGCCCGGCCTGAGCGCCGGCGATGGCTTCATGGTCAGCGCCGATCGCCCCGAGGTCCGCGCTGTCGCGCAGTTCCTCTCGACGCCCGAGGGCATCGAGGAGTGGGTCAAGCTCGGTAGCGCCATCTCGCCGAACTCGGCCACGCCGGTCGAGTGGTCCGCTGGCTACTACAAGCCCGAGACCGCGGCGGCGATCTTCTCGAACGCCAACGCACTCGGCTTCGACGCCTCCGACCTGATGCCCGGCCATGTCGGCGCCGGCTCCTTCTGGAGCGGCACTGTCGACTGGATCACTGCTGGCGGTGAGAACACCGAGGCTGTGCTCCAGGCCATCGACGACAGCTGGGCTGTCGAGTAACCAGTCCTTGCACTGACAGCAGGGGCGCGCTGCACGAGTAGCGCGCCCCTGCCATTCCACAGGCCTAGGCTAATGAGCGGTAGTTCGGGAGGGAACGCGTGACCTACGGGACCGACACACCAACCGCCGAGGAGCAACGAACGTGGCGGGCGTTCCTGCTTCCGCTGGGTGCCATCCTGGCGTTGTTCGGCGTCCTGCTCCTGGTCTGGTTCGTCCTCAACAAGGAGCCGTCACAGCACGTGGCGGCGTTCTTCTACGAGCTCTTCGGCAACAGTGAGGAGGCCGCGAAGCTGCGCGCCGGCAGCGGCGACGCGACCGCGGCCAAGTTCATCCTCGCGGGCGCCGCTCTGATCTTGGGCCTTGGCGGCATCTGGTTCTTCTACTGGGGCCTCAACTACATCGTCATGGGCCTGTCGCCCAAGCGCCGCTCGAGCATCCTGCCGTGGGTGTTCGTGGGACCGGCCTTGGCACTGCTGACGGTCTATCTCGTCTGGCCGGTCGTGCGCACCACCATGAAGTCCCTCACCGAGGGCGCTGACCGATCCCGGCAACCACCAGATGTACATCAACAACGGGCTCTGGCTGCTCGTCGGTGTGGCCGGCTCGGTCGGCCTGGGTCTGCTCATCGCCGGGCTCGTCGACCGGGTCAAGTACGAGTCGGTGGCCAAGACGTTCGTCTTCCTGCCCCTGGCGATCTCGCTCGTGGGCGCCTCGGTCATCTGGCAGTTCGTGTACTCCTGGCGTCCTGAGGGCGCGACGCAGATCGGAC